>CANHVD010000527.1 GCA_947463775.1 Planctomycetaceae bacterium
CGATCATTGAGTCGATCGAGAGACAGATCCTGACTCAGCCCCACATTCCTGACTTGAAAGTTGTCGGCATTCGGATCCCCTTCAGTCTCGAAGGGATTGTGATGGATTCCGAGATAGTTGCCACCAAAATATCCAGGGCGAAGTCCGATGCTCATTCCATAAGGCACAGCGACATGAGAAGGCATGCCTGGCCGACGAGCACCAGTGACCTTGGTCGCTACAGATCCAATGAACGGGTACTTGCCTTTGGTATTCGCGCCGCTGACGCCTTCACCTCGGCCAGTCAGCATCCAGTGACCGCCTGTAAAGTGATCTCCGCTGTCATGATGGAGCGAACGAACAACGGAAAACTTGTCTGCGATCCTGGCCTGCAGCGGGAAAAGTTCTGTGACTTCCATTCCTGGAACGTTGGTGGGGATTGGCTTCCAGATGCCACGATATTCCGCCGGAGCTTCCGGCTTCATGTCGTAAGTGTCCATATGTCCCGGGCCGCCATCGAGCCAGAGCAGAATGACCGAGGTGTCTTTGGAGGATTTGCCTGCCGCCTGAGATTGCTCTTTTGCTGCCAGGATCTGAGACAGGCCAACGCTGGCCATGCCGGCAACTCCCAGTTGCACAAAACTTCGGCGCGAACTTCCATCGCAATAGGCGGACGTTTGACCGGAGTGAATTCGAAGCATGATTTGCTCCTGAGCGTTGGTTGGATCGGGGCATGAATCTGGGGTGGGACGCAACGCCTGAAAAGCGGACTGGCGGGGCGTTTAATTCGGTAGGCGGGTCTACAGGATACTGTGCCGGACGTGGGGCCGTCAATTTTCGACTGGAAATAAGCTTTATTCTGCGCGCGGCAACGATTGCGGCGGACCCATAAAGGTATCTCGCAAACACCCGATGCAAATTCACACTATGCGGAGAAACCGCGTTGCGGAACCCCTTTGGATTCGTCGTACCGCGAGGCTTCAACTGATGAATAAATGTTGAGTTGAAGTACTACTCGGGGACACAATGGGATCACCCAACGGTGGTTTGCGCAAGCGGGGGTGAGTATTCCAGGTCTGGTTGGGGCACACAGATTGGGAGACGTGCTAATTTGAGGCGTGTCAGGCTTCGGAAACGGCTTTTTCGTGCGTACTATGGTAAATCGAGTCAGCTACGGTGGTGGGACTATCCCGCGATTCCGGCATTTGGGTCGGAGCGTTGTTCTGTTGATAATCGAATCAGAATGTTCTGCTTCAGGTTTCTAAGTGGAAAACAAATTCATGTTGACCTCCAGTTTGTTCCTTGGGGAGGGGCGTCAGGTCCTTAAAGAATCAGGCTTGCGCGGTATTCTCGGGCTGGTCACAACATCATCGGTTTGCCGAACCGTGATTCAGGTTTTGTTGGTGATGGTTTTGTTCCCGGAGATGGCCGCTGCTGACAAGGCGACGGACGACTTCAATCTTGGCCTTGGCTTTTATCGAGGCAAACGTTGGGAGCAGGCTGAAGAAACATTGAGCCAGTTCCTGAAAGAATTTCCGGAACATTCACGCACCAATTTGGCTCGGCTTTACCATGCTCGGACGTTGAGTGTTCTGGAAAAATATGGACCCGCTCGTGAAGAATTTCAGCAATACATCATAGCTGAACCAGACAGCAAGGATGTTGCCGATGCTCGTTATCGACTGGGAGAGTGCAGTTACTTTCTCAAGGACTATCCAGCCGCGATTCTGCAACTGACCGAATACCTTGAGAAGCACTCGGGGCATTCTCATGGAGATTGGGCAAGACTGTTGCTGGGCGATTCATATGTGTCTCAGAAAGAGCACGATAAAGCGATTGCGATTCTGAATCCATTGGCAACCAGCAAGACCGATCCTGGAATTTTGGCAGACTGTCGATTCAGTCTGGGCAAGGCGCTGGAAGGATTGAACAGACCTCAGGATGCATTGGCTCAATACAAGTTGGTGGTTGCTGATTCCAACTCAACCCCTGCCCCAAGAGCGTTAAATCGAATTGCTGCGATTCAGTATGCGAAGGGCGAATACAAGGAAGCCGCTGTCTCGTTTGAGAAGATGGTTACTGGCTATCCGAAGAACTCCCTGGTGCCCTCGGCGACATTGGGAGTCGGGATGTCGCTTTATCGGCAGCGAGAATTCGAACAGGCTCTGACATGGCTGCAGCGGATTCCCAAAGGCACAGCTTCGTCGGCTCAGGGAGTTCTGATGACAGCCATGACGCTGAAGGAATTGGGACGGCTTGAAGAGTCACGTCTGGTTTTTGCGGAAGCGCTTCTTGCTGCCGGAGATACTCCGCTTGCAGCAGATGTCCTGTTTCAGCAGGCTCAGATGGAACGCGTGTCCGGGGATAAACAGGTTGCCGCTCAGATTTTTCAGGATATCTGTGACCGCTGGCCAACTTCCACTCGTGTCGCGGAAAGTTTGTTCAATGCGGCTGAGCTGAATCTTGAACTAGCTCAGCGAGAACAGGCTGAACGTATCTGGAACCGTTTGAAGACGGATTATCCGGATGCTGCGAATCGGCCACGGGAACAGATTCTATTGGGACGCATGTATTTGGTGCGTGGCGAGGTTGAACAGTCTGTTGATACGTTGCAGAAAGCGATCGCGGCTTCGGACGATCCCAAAAGTCGAGTTACTGCAGTGGGGCAATACTACCTTGTGCGAGCTTTCTATGAAGCAAAACAGTTTGACAAGGTGATCGATCAGACGCTGCAAATGAGTGAACTGTTTCAGATTGAGGCGCTCAGTGAAGTTCGAGGTGCCCTCGCTCTGGCCACGGTCAGTTGTCTGGAGCAGAAGCGTTATGAAGAAGCATTGAAGTTTGCTGATGAGTTTATTCCGGTCGCCGTCGACAAGACTCAGAAAGCCGACGTCATGGCGGCTCGTGCAGTGACGTTAAGTCATCTCCGAAGGTTTCCGGAAGCGATCGAAGATCTGAAAGTATTGGTCACGGATCTTCCCGATCTGGCACAAACATGGACGGCCGTTTTGAAATCCGGTGAGGCTGCGCTGGAGCAGAATGTTCCGGACGAGGCAGTGGCGTTTTTTCAACTGGCCTCAACGTGTGAAAAAGATCCCGAGGTTAAAGAGGCTGGTGTGACGGGGCTTGCGTGGTGTCAGTTTAAGGCCGCCAAATATTCTGAGGCTGAAGCCGCATTTGTGAAGGTTGTTGCTGACTACCCGGCCTCCGAGGATGCCGCTCAATCATTGTTTATGCTGGCTCGATGCATCGAAGAGCAGGGAGACATCGAGAGAACTGCTGCTGCGTACTCAGGTGTTTTTGAAAAGCTGGCGAAGGATCAGCCCCCGTTTGAAGCGGGGAGTGAGATGAAGCCACCGATGCAGTACGCATTTGATGCCGGGCGGCAGGTGGCCCGGTCGCTGGAGAAACTCAAGCGATTTGACGATGCGGACAAGGCCTGGGAGAAACTGGTGTTGGCCTTTCCGAATGCAAAAGACCTTGATCGACTGCTTGATGAGTGGGCCTGGATGAATGTTTCGGCTGAGCGGTTTGATCGATCGGACGCTGTTCATCAGCAGTTGCTCGAAAAGTTCCCCGACAGCCCGTATGCCGGGCAGGCTCGGTTGTCACTTGCCGAAAGCTTAATGTCAGCAGGGAAGCTGGAAGAATCGTTGAAGGAAATGGAAGCGATCTCCACAGATGTTCGTTACGGGGCCACGGAAAAAGAGCGTGCTTTATTTCATGTGATCGAAATTCAGGCCACAAGACGGCAATGGCAGCCACTTGTTGCAGCTGCGGATCAGTTTCTTGCGAGCTATGTGAGCAGTCCGTTGGCGGCTCAGGTTCGATTGTTTTCCGGTAACGCGATGGTGGAATTGGGACGTCATGAAGACGCGATCAGCCTACTGACAACTCTGAGTCAGGAGATTGTTTCCGGAAAGATTCCCGCACAAGACTGGACGGATCGGGTGTGGGTTGTGATGGCAGAATCCGCGTTGGCAACAATGGACTATGAGCGAATTGATGTTCTTGAAGCGGAGCTAAAGCGGCAGAGTCCTCAGTCTAAGTTTGAGTTTCAGATCATGGACATTCAAGGCCGGCGCTGGAAACAACAGGCTCCTCCTGATTTTCTGAAAGCTCGCGAGTACTTTGGAAAGGTAACGTCCAGCACCGAAGGAGCAGGAACGGAAACCGCTGCTCGCTGTCAGTTTCTGATTGCAGAGACGCTGCTTCTGGAAATGAAACTGGATGAGGCCGTGAAGGAATACTTCAAGGTTTATGTCAATTACAGCTATGCAGAATTGCGGGCACAGGCTTTGTTTCAGGCGGCCGTTTGTGAATCTCGTTTGATGAAGAATGAGTTTGCGATTCGAGATTTCAAAGAGTTGATTGCAGAGTTCCCCACGTCCAGTCTCGTCGAGAAGGCCCGTGAAGAACTCGGAAAACTGGAAGTACAGAAACCATGAAGATTTATGTCCGGTCATCTCTGAAAGCTCGCATTTCGATCATGGTCGTTGCGCTTGTTGGGTTGCTGATGGCTTGCCAATCGCTCGCGCAGGATGCCGGCGGCACTGCAGCGGCAGGAACTCCCCTGGAGAACATTCAGCCTGCTGATCCTGCGGTCCCTGAAGGAACAGCCGAACCGGTCGCCTCAGGCATCCCAACCGATCCGTTGGGTATTGCCGATGCAATGGGACGGTCATTCACTGCCGCTTTCATTATCGCGTCTGTCATTGGTGTGTGGTCTGTAATTGAGCGACTCGTTGTGCTGCGACGTC
>CANHVD010000528.1 GCA_947463775.1 Planctomycetaceae bacterium
AAGCGATTCACAAGTTCCGGAGCGTATTCGTCATCGAGAGCCTCAACACGAACTCTCGGCAAGCGAAAAGACAGATCTGCCGCGACCCTTGCGAAAAGTCGCCGCTGAATGATCTCAACCACAAGCGTCTGCAAGGCCTTTACAGCGGCCTGAAATACGAGAAACGCCAGCAGCATAATAGACAACACAATGACCGGCTGCAGGAAACGCCCAAACGCGACGGTGTTGACGAGCGCTTCAACCGCCAGCGGTGTCGTCATGCCCAGCATGCCGGTCACAAGTGCAAAAATCACGATCACCCACAGATCAGCGCTCTCCGCGACCAGGAGCGAAATCAGGCGGTCTAATGGCTTTCTTTCGCCATGGGGCGTCGGTTCAGCAGTGCGTGGCGACAGTGAAGGTTCAATTACCACGCAGCGAACAACGCCCTCAAAACCGCTTAGCCGAAGTAAACCGGCCACACGACTCCCCGACACGTTTCGGAGGGGAACAACCCCGCGAGGAGAACCAAACTGCAGCTTTCGACCTTTGCCGGGCATAATCGAGTGCCAGGTGGTGCCGTCACTGCTTCGCAGAATCACCGTCAGGCCATTGCGAGCCATCTGGATCAAATCGTGCAGTTCGCCGTCGATGACTCGACAACCCCGCCCCAGACTATGAGCCGTTTCAATGATCCAACGCCACCAGCCGCCGTCCTGAATTCCGAAATACGTCTCCGCGGCCTCATCGACCGCACGACGAGTTTTCGAACGATCGACGTGTAGTCCTTCTTGTAATGCCAATTGCTCAAAGATCCACGAGGCAGACATAAGGTCGGCCTCACTGGCTCTGTCGATTTTTGCAGGGTCAGCCATAGTAGAGTCCGAATCGGGATCGTGAGGTCTTTAGTGTGCTAAAAATAAATTCTCGTTTTTCCACGGACGACGCAATTTGAGGCCAGGTGTTCCCGGGAATATGTTATTGCGACCATTACCTCAATGGTGGCCGCGCACAGAATTATAAGGGAGTTTCTCACTCCATCGACTGTAGACGACCAGAACGTGAATTCTCGTGAAATCGTTCACGCCTCCTTTGTGAATTTCGTTGATTTGGAAAATAAAATCTGTGGAGCAGCTGAACGTTCTCGGACAAGCAACTACATCCATCAAAGTTCAGGGGCATACTGAGCTGCTGTTCGGCCGACTTTTTCGCCTCCTCTGATGGATTCTTCAACAGCGCTTGAGTTGATTCTCGCTGACATCGTTTTGGCGAACCATCGCAAAAATTGAGTTTTCGGACAGTGCACTCCTTTATCCTGAATCCTGTGACACATTGTTGGGACACCACAGCCTATGTCTCGCGATTGCAATATCGCATTGTGAGTTGGGTCCGTCACTCCGGTGTGTGGATCAGAAGTCGACACTATATAACTGTCGTCTTTCACTGCGTCTGGCCACTGTCTCGCCCGGTCGGAGCGACGCCTTGCATCCGGCCCACGGCTGAAGAATCAGCCACGATAAGTTCTTCAGACTTTCATCATCGCTATGGTAGAGGTCGCCTGTTTTCCATCACGCTACCATGTAACACACGGCACAATGGGCATCGCACGACGATCATCTCGGCGGAGTGCCTCAACGTGTGTCAGATGGATGCATTGATCAGGATGCATGTTTTGATGACATGCGAACAGGTCTCGGAAAGCCGCAACGTTTTACTTGTTACTTGCGAAGGAGGTCTACGGAATCCATGACTGCACTTCCAAAGAGCGTGAAAATACTCAACCGCTTGCGATGATGGTGGCAGGCCCCTACAACTCGCGGTAGGCGAGACTTGAGATTTGTGGACAGACGTGATGGGCGCGACGATTATTCCCGCTCATTGCTCAGCCGCAACTTGAATGATCGATTGGCCGTCCTGGTCTGTTGGTCATGAATTCATGATGCTGACTTCTGTCGACATTGGTAATGAGTTTCGTGATCACATGTTGGTTGAAGCCAGCACTAGTAACGTATCGATGCTAAAAACGGTTCAACAGATTCAAAGGATTTTCTGAGACAATGCAACCTGACGACAAAGCCAAAGAGCTGGGTGTAAGTTTTGAGCCACTGACGCCGGGCTACCTGAACCTCTGTGTTCGATCCGGGAATCAGTTGATCACGTCCGGCCATGTGAGTGATCTCAAGGGAGTTCTGGGCAAGGGTGTCACAGTCGAGCAGGGCTATGAAGCGGCGAAAGACTGTGCAAAAAAGATTCTGCGATCCGTCATCAATACTCACGGAACGTTGAACGGGTTGCGTGTGCTAAAGGTTCTCGGCTGCGTCTACTCGGCCGGAGAATTCACAGATCAGCATCTTGTGATCAATGGTTGTTCCGACCTGTTGCACGAGATTTTTGGCAAGACCGGTGACGGTTATCATGCTCGAAGTGCTCTGGGTTTTGCCGCATTGCCAACCGGCGCCGCGGTCGAAGTCGAAGCGATTTTTGAGATCAAAGGCTGAGCCTTCGGAGGCAGCCGATTTTTTGAGGCCAGGTGAAAACTCGGGCGATTTCCTTTGATCACTTGGCGAACGTGTATTTGTTCAGCTATCCTCACGACATGCAATTCTCGGAAGTCTGCAGTCAGACAGGCTTTCGAGGATTTTGATCATGTTATATTCAGATATTTTCAACAACGTCGGCTCTGACAGGACCATGATGCGATGACAACGGACCCTACACAACCAGAGCCTCAGCCAACTCCAGCAGTACCAGAACCTGCGCCTGCTTCCGTAATGGAATCAGCTCCAGCCCCGGAGGCTCCGATGGAGCCCGTTGCTGCTGCCGACCCGATTGCGGCGGCTCAGGAAGCAGCGCTCGAAGAAGCTTCTTCCGCAGCGGCTCGTGTACGTGAGAAAATGGCGAGCGGTTCTGAGCGTCCAGCAGCGGCTGAGGCAAACGTTCCGCGGACTCCACAAAGAGCATCAGCGGTTGAAATCCCAGCAGCCGACGATCTGGATTCATCACTGGAAGAGGAAATCTCTGCGGCGATGAACAGTGGCGATCTCTCAACTCCGATCGAGTTGTCAGCAAACGCTGAAGAGCAACCAGCCGAGGGCGCCAAAGAGATTGGTCCGGGGGCCAAGGTTAAGGGTGTTGTTCAGGCGATTCACGGCGGCGACATTTTCCTGGATGCCGGGCTGCGTCATAACGTCGTTCTGCAGGTCACTCAGTTTGCTGAAGGAAAAGTTCCTGCAGTCGGTGATCAACTGGATGTGATTGTTGATAGTGTGGATGCAGACGGCTTGATCAAGGGCCGAATTCCGCGAGCACGCCATCGTGCGGGTGGGAATTGGGATTCATTGGCCGTGGGTCAAGTTGTGGATTGCCTTGTGACAGCTGTCAACAAAGGTGGTTTGCAGGTTACCGTCAGCAATCTGCGAGCGTTCCTGCCGGCTAGTCAGGTAGAAATTGGATTCGCCGGGAATCTGGATGGTTATCTCAACCAGAAGATGACTGTGCAGATCACCGAAGTTAATGCGAAGAAACGCAACTTGGTCGTTAGCCGCCGTGCCCTTCTGCAGGCCGAACGAGCTGAGGGCGAGGGCGAGTTCTGGGGCGGCGTCGAAGTTGGCCAGGACTTCAAGGGCGTCGTGAAGACTCTGAAGGACTACGGTGCCTTCGTTAACATCGGACCAGTCGATGGTTTCCTGCACATCGGGGAAATCAGTTGGTCTCGCATCAATCATCCAAAGGACGTTCTGGCTGAAGGTCAGGAAGTCGATGTGAAGATCCTGAAGCTGGATGCCGACAAGAAGCGGATCAGCCTTGGCATGAAGCAGTTGGCTCAGAATCCATGGTCGCATGCTTCTGAACAGTATGCTCAGGGCCGCACTGTTTCCGGCAAGGTGACACGAGTTACAGAATTCGGTGCGTTCGTTGAACTTGAGCCCGGGCTGGAAGGCATGGTGCACATCAGCGAGCTGGCCTGGCGTCGCGTCGGCAGCGTTGCGGAGATCCTGAAGGTTGGCGAAACCAAAGACTTCCAGGTAGTCGAAGTCGACACCAAGCGGAAGCGAGTTTCCCTGTCGCTGAAGGCTCTTGAAAAACGCCCGGAACCTCCAAAGTCGGAAAGGCAGGAAGAACCCGAGCCGGCTCCGGTCGAACCTCGCAAGCCACGCAACACGAATCTGCGCGGTGGCACGGGCAGTTCCAGTGGACGCGGCATGTTTGGCAATCCGTCAGACTTCACCTGATTTGACCGTTGTCTGAATCTCGCCGATGCGGATCACGCTGCGTCTCCTCGCTCATTATGAACGAGGAGACGAAAGCGAAGCAATCTCACAGCGAGCGGTTCTGTGGACGTGTGGCTTCGCGGGGCATTCGGGCCAAATCCCCTTTGTTTCTTCAGCCGCTGTAAGTATCAACCATGTTCTGGCTTGGCTGGATTATTTGCGCCCTTGTCGCGATGACGACCATTCCGGCCGTTATCGCGCTGAAGCTTAAGCGTCTCAGGATGCCGTTGGGTTCTGCTCTGAAGGCAGAGCTTCCCGGGGTGAGTGTGATCATTCCGGCTCGCAATGAGCAGGCGCAGATCCGCAACGCACTAACGACGTTACTGCAATCGACAGGCGTTCGGCTGGAACTCATCGCGGTTAATGATCGTTCAACGGACGGCACCGGGCAGATTATGGATGAGGTCGCTGCAACCGATCCTCGTTTGCGAGTCGTGCATGTAACAGAACTCCCGGTGGGATGGCTGGGAAAGAATCA
>CANHVD010000529.1 GCA_947463775.1 Planctomycetaceae bacterium
GGACGAACCAGAGTTGTCAGGCCGGTCAGCAACCCGGCCAGAAAAGAATTGCCCGCCGTCAGTGCCTCCCCTGTTCGAACGAGTTTCGTCAACGGAAGTAGACAGGCCAGGAGTCCGAAACTAAAAAATGTTTCCGACAGAATCTGCACATTACTACCAATCTGCAGCGGAGAAATTGCAACGATCAGCAGGGCTACATTGGCAACGGAGACAGTCGCGACTCGACGAGCCAACAACCAGGTCAACCAGCAGCAACCTGTTCCCACAAAAGCCATGACAAGGCTGGCGGCAAAAATACTTTGTCCGAAGACAGTGATGCTCGCCGCTAACAACAAAGGAAAGCCGGGAGTTCTCAAAACCCTTCGGGGCGGAGTGTAAATGGAATAATCCTGGCCGCTCGCAATCTTCTGCGCCAGTTCCCAATAACCGTTTGCATCACCTTCGATCAGGAACTGTCGGCCTTCACTGCGGACGTGACGATCGACCACAATCGCCGCACCTACGCGAAGGCCCAAAGCCAGCAGCAGCAGCAAGAACAGAATCAAACTCTGCCGAGATTTCAGCATTCGCCAAGGCTCATTCGGGTTAATCTCCACAAAGTGATTTCAGCGACATGCTGAATGCAGATCTCACAAGCCGCAGATACAGCGTTCACCGACTGCTACAGGAAAACACTCGATTTATGGACTATGCCGCGATTGCCTGCAACCACGCAGAGCATTCCGGCACAAACTGCTTCAATTTCGGATTTGTTCACTGCTAACGCAGAAATCTGGACGCCGTTCAAAGATCCGAGTCGGGCCTATTTTAACGATTGTTCGATAAACAGAGTCGACAAGGTCTGCGACTCTGGAACAGTCAGGAATCAGCGATGGCTCAGAATCCAATTTTTTCTCGTTGTCTTTCTCTGTTACGATCCGGAGCCAGTGAACTCGTAAAGGCTCGTCACAAAAGTCGCAAATCCGGTCATACGCTGGGGCCTGTCGATGCGTTGGAAGATCGCGTGCTGCTGGCGAGTGATTTCGGCGATGCACCTGCTCCCTATCCGGTGACGCAGTCTAACGATGGAGCACGTCACGAAGTATCCGGGCCGACGTTGGGCCAAACGATCGATTCCGAAGTGGACGGTGCGAACTCCAGTCTCGCAGGCGGTGACGGAGCAGACGAAGATGGTGTCGTTTTCGGAGCAGTAAATGCCGGCCGGACAGATGCGAGTGTTGTCGTGAAGGTTCGCAACGCCGCATTGGGCGGTCGAGTCGACGCGTGGGTGGACTTCAACGGCAATGGCAGTTGGTCCGATCCCGGAGAGAAAATCATCGACAGTGCGACTGTCACAAACAATACCGACCGGCGGTTTACGTTCTCAGTACCAGCCAACGCCGCGATTGGTACTTCTTACGCCCGAGTCCGTGTCAGCACAGCCGGAGGATTAACCCCGACAGGAGCTGCTCCTGATGGCGAAGTCGAAGATCACAGAGTGACGATCGGTCTGGCATCTCCTGTGCTGACGGCGCCGGCTGCTGCCGCGAAAGTTGACGTGACATCGAATTATCGAGTCACCTTCCAGTGGGGCGAGATCCCTCAGGCCGTTGGCTATGAGATCTGGGTACGCAGTCTCAATTACCAGGCACAGGACGAGTTTCATCGAACTATCGTGACGGGCACAAGCTATACGCCTAACGTTGACTTCGGCATTGGCAATTACTCTGTCTGGATGCGTTCGCTGGGTACCGGCAATACAATGTCGGCATGGTCGGCTGTGCGTCAGTTTTCAACGGTTGCAAAACCGACGATCCTTCCGATGACAAGAATGCAGCCCACATCTCGCCCGACGATCGACTGGAGTCCAGTTCTCGGGGCCGAAACATACAGGGTTTGGGTCTCGAATCTGTCAACTGGCAAGAGTCCGGTGATTCTTCAGGAAGGACTCACCACGAATACATTCACTCCAACCGCAGCCCTGCCGATCGGCGTGTATCGAATCTGGGTTGCGGCATGGTCAGGCGGAACCAGCGCGGGTTGGTCATCGCCAGTCGATATTCAAATCGCACCAGCGCCGATTCAGAGTGATGTCACGCCAACGATGCTGGGTGAAAAATTCAATTGGACCAGCGTGCAGGGAGCCACCAGCTACGAGTTTCAACTGAAGAATCTGAAGACAAACGAGCTGACATTAAACATCAGTGTTCAGGGAACTTCGCTGACACAGGTTCCTGTACTGTTCAGCGGAACGACCTACCGCTGGTGGGTACGAGCGAAGAGTGCTCAAGGCGTTTACTCGCTATGGAGCGGTCCGAAAGACTTCATCGCCGGTGGCCAGCCAACCGTGCTGACGCCAACGGGAAGTTCGACGAACCGGACGCCGTTGATTACCTGGCAGGCTGTCGAGGGAGCCGTGAAGTATGAACTGCTGCTGCGTCGTGATGACGTAACGTCAGTGATCCTCAACAAGAAAGACATTCTCACGAACTCATTCACTCCCGCCGCGCTTGCAGCCGGAAATTATCGCGTCTGGATTCGTGCCATCAACGCGAACGGAGTTATGACGACCTGGAGCGCGGCCCAACCGTTCACGATTACGAGCGTGACTTCAATCGAAGAGCCCGCAACAGACTCTCCTCTGGTTGCGTCATTGCTTTCTGATGATGCAGAGGCCATCAATGACCTGCCGGGTCTGATCGCAATGGCGGAGCGAGACTATGCTCCGGCAACCGAAGGTGGTCCGGAAGATACTCCAGCCGAATCAGAGTCAAACCTCGCCGACGAACCACCAGTGCCGTCGACCGTCCCGGAATCCGTCGAAAGCCCGATCGTGGAACTGATCGATCTCGCGATCTCTGCCTGGACTCAGCGTCCGGTCGATCTGGCATAGCTTCGACCGAGCCAACGACCGGAGTCAACAGCCACCAACAGAGAGTGCTACACAGGAGACCGCTTGGAGTCGCGCCGGGGGTTCTTGCTACGATGATGCACGCGATCGTGGAAAATCTGGGGCATCTTTAGATGGCTCAGTGAGAGTGTTTCTGGATAAACTCAATGATCGGCGTGGAGTCGTCAAGTCCATGGACGTGACCGATTCCTGGCTTTCCGATCAGAATAATTTCGCCACCCAGTTCGCGGTATCGATCTGCAATCACTTTGGTGTTTTCATCCCAGGGCACGACCTCATCGGCATCGCCGTAGACGTGGAGCAGGGGCACCTTGGCAGCAGCCAGTGGTTTGAGTGAATCGATTGGATTCAACAGCACCTTGAACAGCTCATCTTCGGTCTTCACGTCGTATGCGGCTAGTAATCGATCCACTTCGACGGTGCTTCCTATTCCGTGCCCTTTGCCCATCGGCCAGCTTTTGGCATCACAAACCGGAGCATCACCGTAGATGCAGGCGACTTTGTCTGGATTCTGCGAGGCCCAGTTATAGCAATACAGACCTCCACGACTGACTCCCACAAGAGCGGCCTTCGGCCCAAGCCCATGTTTCTTCGTCAGCACATCATAGACCTCATTCCAATGAGCGACTGCCGTCGGGCTGCCAAACTGATTTGAGATTTGCGTGTAGACGATGTGAAATCCCTTGCCGAGCAGGGCAATATCCGGAGCCGGCTTATGACCGAAGAATTCTCCATGCCAGACCCACGGTTTACCCTTCGCCGCCTCTTTTGGAACAACGACCAACACAGGACGGCTATTGATCTCGAAGTCATACCGCACATAACCGTTCCAGTCGCTTTGCTTTCCTGCGAACGGCTCATCGGCGGCAAGACGAAATGACGGCTGTAACACACACAGAAGTGCTGAGAAAACAAATAACGAAGTACGCATACTGCGGAACCTCCGAATTACGCTAAGCGGGAAGCACGAAGATCTTGATGAGTCAAACGGCTTAAAATACAAGGTACAAACCAATGGTAGATGCCCTGCACCCGATAACGCAAACCACACCAGCATTCTGAACTGCGATGACTTTCTGTCCCTGATTCTACTTCTGCCAAACACTGAAGCTGCACTCGTATCCAGAGAACTCCCGTCACACGCTCCCGCAGTCGGCCTGCGTTAGCTACACTCCGCAGGAGCGTGTTCCAGGACTGCTCGGAATTTAGCCCGATGGATGTAGTTCGCCAGCAAAGGTTGCCATGAAAGGTCCGTCGCTTCAATACGATCTTCGAGTCTTGCGGGTCTTCCGCTGCGCGGCGTGTGGGCGAGAAGTTCATGCACCGGGCTTCACGACCAGTTACACCTGCGCGTGTGTGGACCCACCGAAGTTTATGACGCCGTTGGAGCGTCCAAAAACCGTTTCTCCTGACGTCTCGGCTTTCCTCAGTCCTCCTGATCCCAGTGAGTTGGTCGAAGAGGAGATTGTCGAAGAACCCTACGTGCCATACGTCCCGCAGTTGCCACCTCCTCGAGTTCAATTTCCCGGACGTCGCAAGCTGTCGGATGATATCGAACGGTTCCAGCCGCCGGAGTTTGGGGTTGGTGTCGAAGGCGGCGAGAGCAATTCTTCCGACTCAGTCGAGGATAATGATTCCTCGACTGGTCCCCAGAACTCGTCTCCTCCGCGTAACAATCAGGGGAACTTTGGAACACGTCGCGAACGTCCACCGCGCCAGCAGGATCGCAATTCACCCCGAGGTGATTCACGTCCAGCGGGGAATGATCGCCAACGCAACAATGGTCCGAGAAATGACCGACAGCCCGGTCAACGAGGAC
>CANHVD010000530.1 GCA_947463775.1 Planctomycetaceae bacterium
CGTTGTTTACTGCCTTTGAACTCCAGCCGCCAGCCGGACGGGGCAGGGCCCTTAAATGCAACAGGACGAATCGGAGCCGTCGACGATGGCCTTGGAGATTCCGATCGAACTGATTCCGAATCATTCGATCGGAGTGGCGGAGTTTCGATCTTCCCAAATCCACTGGTCCCATCGGCAAAGTGATGACTATTTGCCTGCAGCCATCCGGTCGAGGACGTAATGGACGATTTCGGGGCGGCCGCCGCTTTTTTCCCCTGACTTTCTGCTCGAGCTTTCGCCTGCTTCGCTCGCAATGTGACCAGTTCGCGAAAATCAAACGTTATCGTCTTGCGATTTGCGTATGGTCGCATAGCCTCCGCAACTTCGGTCATCGACTGAAATCGTTTCGCGGGGTCCTTCTCCATCATGCGTGCGACAATGTCGCCAACCTCGCGAGGGATGTCTTTCTTTAGATCACTCACATGCCGCGCCGACTTGTGTCGGTGAGCATCCAGTTTGGCTTTGTTGGTCTTTTCCGGAAACGGAACATGAGCCGTCAGAGCTACGAACAGCGTCGCCCCCAGACTGTAAATGTCCGCGCGATTGTCGACTCTGCTGCTGTCGACAATCTGCTCCGGTGCGATGTAGTCCGGCGTTCCCAGACAGTCGTGACCAAACACCATCGACAACGAAAATTCTTCGTCACCGCCATCCTTCAACAAGGCCAGACCAAAGTCCAGAATTCGGGCGACACCTGTTTGTTCGATAAGAAAATTGGCCGGCTTGATATCGCGATGAATGATTCCCTGATCATGAGCTGACTGCAGGGCTTCGGCAATCTGCAAAATGATGTCGCAGGCCATGGGCCACTTGATCGCTCCATAAAGAGCCACCAGCTCGTGCAGACTGATACCGCGCACCAGTTCCATGACCAGATAATGCACGGCCCCGGTTGAATCGAGACGATAGGTCTTGATGATATTCGGGTGAGTTAACTTCATCCCGGCCACGGCTTCCAGCTTCAACCGCGCCAACATTCCCGCATCAAGAGAATGCTCAGTGGACATGACCTTCAGAGCCACTTTGCGATCTTGGTCCGGATCTTCGGCGATGAACACACAGCCCATCCCGCCGAAGCCCAGCAGCTCACGAATCCGATATCGGTCGATGACGAGTCCTCGATATCGACCTTCCAAAAGTCGCTCGGCCTGAAATGGCGTCAGCAGCTTCTCTTTGACCAATCGCCGAGCTGTCTCTTCGGCCGATGCATCCTCATCCAACTGGAGCTTGTCCTGAACCTTCCTGACCTGCGCAGCGGTCAGCAGACCGCTCTTTGCGATCAGGTCGAAGAAATCCTGTGCTGCCACTGGCGACTGCATAGTCTGATCTCTTGATCGGCTCTGAGCCTGTCACCTCACGTCAGAAGAACTCCTGCGGAGAGTGATCAAGGTCCGGAGACCAGGTGCGTCCGAAGAAAAAGGGCTTGCAATTTACGGAGAATGCTGAGGGGAACAGGCTAACATCCGCTGTACAGAATTCCAAATCTCAAATTGGCTGGTCGGCTCCGATCAGTCTCGAAAAAAAACTCCGGTTCGGGATGAGCGGACTTGGCGGGCATTTCCTCGTCCTGATGGACTTCAGGACGCAGCCGGCCCAGTAGGCCCCAAATAGGGAATTAACCGGAAGATTCTGGTGAATTTCGAGCCTGCTGGGATCTCTCAATGCCACGAAAGGGTGTGCCACCCAGCGGGTGCGATGGAAAATCAGGCTGGACCGTGGTAAGTTCTTAGGACGTTCGACGGTGTCTCAAGACGCCGGTCCGGGAAAATTGTTTTGCCTTGCAAATCCACAGGTTCACCATGTCCGTTCAGGCTATCGCTGGCGTCAGCCCGACTCTTGAATCCCGTATCATGACGGAATTTCCGTCCATTGGTGCTACAGCTCTCGGCAGACTCATCGGGCAGCTTCTGGATTCAGTCCCCGCGAAAATTTGCGGCGTTAAGTTGTCCTATTTGATCTTTGGCCTGCCGCTCGCCCCACTGGGCTTACTTTTATTCCTGCTGAATCGCCTTGGATCGCGTTACATCCTGACAAACCGATCTGTTCAGATCTGGTCAACCATGGGCAGCGAACGTACCAGTAGCGTTGACCTGAATGACATCGTGAGTGTCGAACTGGATGAACTGCCAGGGCAGTCATTCTTCCGTGCCGCCGATATCCGACTCAAGGCGGCCAGCGGCCAGACTATTATGGTGCTGTCAGGCGTCGCTGATGCCGGAGCATTCCAGAATGCAATTCGCGGCGCCGTTCAGTCTCGCCGACTGGTTCAGTCCTCACTTGCGACGATGAACGCTCGCAAGTAATCAGTCCTGCTACCACAAATCATAAAGAGCCCGGCACGATGACTCGTCCCGGGCTCTTTTCGTTTGTCGACACTGCAGCGCGCATACAAAATGTAGTCGCCGGAAATACGTGTTTTTCACCACAGAGGTCACGGAGAACACAGAGGAATCACAGAAAGCCGACGATCGAAAAAGAGCCACTGCTTTTGAACGCGAAGGGCGCTGAGGAACGCAGGGGGGAAAACAAATTGCGATTCTCTCTGCGATCCCCTGCGGACCCTGCGTTCCAATCTGAATTCACTCTGCGATTCAACTCTGTGTAACCCTGT
Organism: Planctomycetaceae bacterium; assembly: GCA_947463775.1. Classification (GTDB taxonomy): domain Bacteria; phylum Planctomycetota; class Planctomycetia; order Planctomycetales; family Planctomycetaceae; genus SXXK01. The sequence continues at coordinate 2,651 of CANHVD010000530.1, forward strand.
GACCTCTGTGGTCAATCTGCGACTCTTAGCAATCTTACAACACGATGCCTGGTACCGGATACGCTCGAGCGAACTCAGCGATCTCCAGTCGAATTCGTTCCAGTTCCGCCGCGTTATCGTGCCCTTTCAACGCCGCAAGAATCCAGGCACCAACTCGCTTCATTTCGTCAGTCTTCATACCGCGAGTCGTCAGTGCGGCTGTTCCGATTCGAACACCGCTCGGATCCATCGGCTTACGCTGGTCGTAAGGAATCATGTTCTTGTTGACGGTGATGCCCGATTTTTCCAAAGCATGCTCACCGATCTTTCCGGACAGCCCAATCGTCGTGACATCACACATCATCAGATGGTTGTCTGTTCCGCCGGAAACCAGTCGCAGACCGCCTGACATCAGCGTTTCAGCCAACGTTCTGGCGTTGTCTACGATCTGCTGACCGTAGGCCTTGAACTCAGGTCGCAGGGCTTCTCCGAAGCAGACAGCCTTCGCCGCAACGATGTGCATCAAAGGGCCACCCTGAATTCCAGGGAACACACTGCGATCCACATTCGCTGCATGTTCTTTGCGGCAAAGAATGAAGCCGGAACGAGGTCCTCGCAGAGTTTTGTGAGAAGTTGATGTCACAAAGTCCGCGTGAGGAACCGGGCTGTTATGAATCCCGGCCGCCACCAATCCTGAATAGTGAGCCATATCAACCATCAGCATCGCGCCAACGGACTTAGTGATTTCCGCGAACTTGCCATGATCGATCTCGCGAGGATACGCGCTGGCCCCGGCGACGATCATCCGCGGCTTATGTTCTTTGGCCAGAGCAGCCACCTGATCAAAGTCAATGCGGTGATCGCTTTGACGAACGCCATAATGGAAGACTTTGTACAGTTTGCCGCTGAAGTTCAGATGCATCCCGTGAGTCAAATGCCCGCCATGAGCCAGATCCATTGCCAGGATCGTGTCACCGGCATTCAGCACACTCATGTAGACCGCCATGTTGGCCTGAGAACCCGCATGAGGCTGAACGTTTACGTGCTCCGCGCCGAAAAGTTCGGCGGCTCGCTCACGAGCAATGTTCTCGATCACGTCGACGTTTTCACAGCCGCCGTAATAACGCTTGCCAGGATAACCTTCTGCATATTTGTTGGTCAGGACCGTACCAGCCGCTTCCATGACGGCCGCACTGGTGTAATTTTCAGACGCGATCAGTTCGAGACCTTCGACCTGACGGCGACGTTCGTTGACAATGGCATTCCAGATTGATGGATCGGACGACTGCAGAGAGGACATTCCCGGGACCTTCGACAATAGCTTGGTGGATTGAACGACAGGAGATGAGATCTGAATTCCGGCGGCATTCAAGCGACAACCGCAGATACGCCTGAAAAATCACGCGATTTCAGCCAATGTGCAAGATCTTTTCAGGACTTTACTCTCTTATAGCAGTAGATCGCCCGATTGCTACCCTTCGTCTTTTTTCGACGGTATCTTCGAGCAAAACGGGGGAGAGTTTCCAAAGTTCGAAACTTCCTCAGTCTTCTGAATTCCTTGATCGATACGAAAGCTGGCCGGTGATCGACCGGAAACCAAAAGTGTCTTCTGAACCGCCCAACGCCGAATTCAATTCGTGTGAAGAAAACGGTCACGTCAATGAACAAGCGGCCGATGCATCGGCTGTCGCTGAATCTGCTCTCACGCTTCCCAAGGCCGTCAGTTCTCTGCCGCTGTCTGGTGAAACCGTTGCGTTGACGGGGACTTTGGCCTCCATGACTCATCGTGACGCCATTAGCATGGTCGAACAATACGGTGGTCGAGCAACCCATTCGGTCAGCGGCTCCACAACGATGCTGGTGATCGGCGAAGAAGGCTGGCCTCTGGAAGATGACGGCGGTGCTTCCCAGAAGCTGCAGCAGGTCATGCAGATGATTGCCGATGGCCTGGAAGTGCGGATCCTTGCTGAATCCGACTGGTTGCAGTTGCTCGGTCTGGATGACCATCGCGAAGAAATCCGCCGCGCACATACTCCGGCGATGCTCAGCCGTTTGCTGGATATTCCCGTTCGCATGATTC
>CANHVD010000531.1 GCA_947463775.1 Planctomycetaceae bacterium
GAATTTATCAACACTATTGTTCGACAGACGTTTGCCTACGGGCTTGGAAGAAGCTTACAGCTTTCAGATTCGGCGGCGATCGAATCAACAAAGGAAATGCTTCGTGAGAAAAACTATCCGTTGAGCACGCTGCTTGAGGCGGTGGTGACCAGTCCACAATTCGTCAATAAACGCGTCGATGAACCATCACTTCGAATCGGGAAGGTACGGGTCAACCGAATTCTGTTCCTTGGAAACAGCATCACACTACATGGCCCTCTGGAAAGCATTGGCTGGACCGGCAACTGGGGTATGGCAGCAAGTGAAGAATCCAAAGACTATGTTCACCTGCTGACGAAGCAGATTGCAGAAGCGGCGAAGGGATCACCGGAAACGATGGTGCGAAATATCGCTGACTTTGAACGACATTATGCGGCGTTCGACATTCCTGCAAAGTTACAGGAAGCCATCGATTTTAATGCCGACCTGATTATTATTGCGATTGGTGAGAATGTCGATCAGCTAAAGACAGACCACGACCAGGCTGCATTTGCCGAAGCCGTGAAGAAGTTGCTGACTGAACTCAAAGGTGACCACCATCCGACCATTCTTGTACGAAGCACATTCTGGAGCGACGCAAGCAAGGATACGGCCATGCAAAAAGCATGTTCTGGGACAGGCGTTCAATATGTGGATCTCGGAAAGCTTGATGCAGATGAAGCGAACTTTGCTCGATCAGAACGAAAGATTGAACACGCTGGCGTGGCTGGTCATCCCGGCGATCGAGGTATGCAGGCAATAACAGAAGCATTGTGGAATGCAATCAGAATGATATCTGAGCAACAATAGTTGCTTCGTCTGGTTTGAGCCGCATCAACCTTACTCAGGCCTGCCACGATGCGGCTTGATCCACGCTCAGACGTATATCATCACAAAAGAAAATCGCTGATCAGAATTGGTCAAGGCGTACCTAACCTATCCCGCCAAGCTGTCGCACGGCCTCATAGGCTACAGTATTTGCGGTACTGGCGAGGTTCAAACTTCGAACCAGATCGCTCATCGGCAGTTTCAGATTTCTCGACGGCGATTCCTGCAGAATCGAGGGCGGAAGTCCGCGGGATTCACTTCCAAACAGCAGAATATCGCCTCGCTGAAACGTAGCATCCCAGACCAATCGAGTCGCGGTCTTTGTCAGACACCAGACCTGAGCGGTGGGTAAGCGACGGCAAATTTCATCCAGGCTGTCAACAACTTCCCAGTCAAGATGTTGCCAATAGTCCATCCCTGCCCGCTTCAAAGAACGATCATCAACTTTGAATCCCAACGGACGAATAAGCCAGAGCCGGGCACCAATGGCAACGCATGTCCGGCCGATGTTCCCCGTGTTCTGCGGGATCTCCGGTTGATGGAGTACGATGTGCAGAATCGGATCACGCTCTGAGGGGACGGGCAAAGAGTGATTCTCTGGCAACGAAGCAGATTCAGACATCGTAAAGTGCTCCGTGGTGCTAATCAGCGTCCGAAAGAGTTGAGTCGGAAGGACGGATCACTTTGCCCCTTGAGTTCTTCAATTCCGGCCATTCGGATCATGAGAAGATTTTCGGAGCTCGCACTGCTTGTATCCGGCAAAAAGAACAGACGGCCGAGATTCCATTCCGTGGATTCATGATACCCAATGACAGCAACTTCGCCGGTCAACAACTTCACCGTAAACTGGTGATCATAAATCGGCATAACGTTCTGTCGCACCGGAAGCTGATCATTCGCCCCCTGAACACTGAGACGAGCTGTTTCAGTTCCCGCATGAATCTGTGGCAGCACATTCAGCAGTACCCAGTCCTCGTTTAGTTCCTTTACGGTGACTTCGAAGACACACTTCATATTGGATCTATCACGCAAGGCCGACAATTGTGGAATCTGACTGAGTGGCAACTTGCTGGAATCCAGCGGCCCCTGAACCTCCAACAGACTTTTGCCTTCCAGCATCAGACTGAATGCGGGACCAACAGAGACCTGATTTTCCGTTCCTGCTATCTGCCGAAGATCACTGGGACGATTAGCGGCGACCGCTTCCTGAGCAAGACTTTGCAGAGCCCACGGAGCCGTACTTCCAGCCACTCCAACGCGAAACCCATTTTCATTGAGTCGCTGCCGCACGTCCGGCGACATCAGTCCGCTTTCGTCCAGTTCTTCCCAGACATGACGGCGAACTCTGGCATCGTTAACGGGTCGTCGCACAATACTGGCTTCGAGCCGAACCATGCTCAACGTTGGTCCATCTTCCGCTTCAGAAGCCGATTTGCGTTTTGACCACGGCAGACCTGAGGACAAGCCGGACTGAGCGGAATTCTCTGCCGTAAACAGCGCGCAGCCGGGCAGTAACAACAACATCGTTGCCACCGCACAGACTCGGGCTGAAAGCATAAAGGTTACTTACAGAGGGACAAACATGGCCTTTTCGTTGTCGCGATCCGGGAAGATTTTCAATAACCTTCACCGACGCGAGGCGGAAAACTACGGCATTTCGCCACCACGAGTCAACGGCAGGTTCGGTTAATCAACCCGACTCAGGCAGTTTGGGTAGAATAAAGACGGGCCCAAACATCACCCCGCGTCTTGTACCGGCAGTCGCTGCCGCTGCCGTTCAACGCAAACAGGATAACAGCCATGACTGCTCAATTGTTTAACGAACTGCGAGTCGGCGAGGGCCACGATACCCACCGAACCATCTCCGGACGCCCCCTGATCATTGGCGGCGTCTCAATATCAGATGCGACTTTCGGCCTTGACGGCCATAGTGACGCCGACGTCCTGCTGCACGCAATCATTGATGCGATGCTCGGCGCGACAGGGCAGGGTGACATCGGTGAATGGTTTCCGAACACGGAATCGCAATGGAAAGACGCAGACTCAGCAAAACTGCTGGATGCAGTCTGGAACAGCGTGCAAGATCAAGGTTGGCGAATCATCAACCTCGACTGTACGATCCACGCAGAACAGCCAAGAATGTCCGTGTGGAAGCCTCGAATTCGCCAGCGACTCAGTGAATTGTTGGATGTTGCGATTGAGCAACTGAATGTTAAAGCAAAGTCCGGGGAGAAAGTCGGCCCGGTTGGAAGAGGCGAATCGATCTCTGCAGACGCCGTTGTGCTTCTTGGCAGATTCCGGAATTGAACCAATAGCTTTCTTAGCCAACGCCATTCGGAGATTTCACAGAGGAACAAGACCCCGTTTCTGTGATTGCAGGGATGTGAAGATGACATTTGAGATTCGTACACAGAATTTGATCTCACCTCAAACTCGATACCTCGGGATAGATCCGGGGTTGAACCGTACCGGATATGCGTTGATTGAGAGAACTTCGCGCGGCCCGGTGCTCCGTGAGGGAGGAGTGATCCAGTCAACCCGGACTCTTACACTTCATCAGCGAGTTCACGAGATCGGGACCGGCATTAGAGATGTCATCGCGGAACTCAAGCCCGAAATCGTGGCGATTGAACAGATCTTTTCGAATGCCGTTAACGTTCGCTCGTCCCTGATGCTGGCTCATGCTCGCGGCGCCATTCTGATGACAATCGTTGAGGCAGGAATTCCGGTCATTCATTACACTCCTGCCGAAATCAAGCGATTGCTGACAGGCAGCGGAAAAGCGCCCAAGGATCAGATCCAGCACGCAGTTAAGGCTGAACTGAGGCTTCTTGAGATCCCGGAACCCAACGACGTGGCTGATGCGTCTGCGGTGGCACTGTGCCTGTATCATTCGGTCCGAGTCGCCGCGTGACGATTGGCGATCAGATCATCGAAGATATTCTTTCATCCGTAGAGGTGTTTCTTGATTACTCGCGTCACTGGCAAACTTGTAGGCCTCAATGACTTCTGTGCAACAATTCGCATCGGCGGGTTCGATTACGAAGTTTTACTCCCCGATATTGTTCGTCGACAACTTCAGTCGAAACTTGATGAAGAGGTCAGCCTGCGAACCATTGAATATCTCGAAGGCAATCCTCAGCAGGGCCGACTGACTCCGCGAATTATCGGATTTACCAACGAAGCGGAACTTGAGTTCTTCGATCTGGTCTGCTCCGTCGATGGCCTCGGTGTAAAGAAGGCACTTAGAGCCATGATTCGCCCGGTGCGAGAAATTGCCGAAGCGATCGAGGAAAAGGACATCAAGACGCTGAGTACACTGCCGGGAATAGGTCCGGCCATGGCCGAACGAATTGTGGCTAAGCTTCGACGCAAGATGACGAAGTTTGCCCTGATGATTGCAGCCAGAATTCCGGATTCCACGGACGCGGCTTCTGACCTGATGTCTGAAACATACGAAGCACTGCTGAGCGTCGGCCACGCACCGCAGGATGCTCGTGAGCGAATTGAAACGGTGATGCAGGCGGGCAAGAAGTTTAAGTCTGTTGAAGATCTCCTGGCAGAAATCTACCAACGTCAACGGAAATGAGCCTCGCACGCGAAGCAGCGTAACGAGGCTCATTCTGAATCAAACGGATCGTCGTGGAGCCTGTAGATGGATTTTCAGTGAATTAGTTCACCTGACGAATCTGGATCTTTGTTGGAATCACGGCGGCCTGCTTGGGAATCGAGATCCTCAGAACTCCTTGCCCAAACTCAGCATCAATCCCGGCGACGTCGGCATCCTTCGACAACTGAAGCCGCCGCACAAACCGGGAATATCGTCGCTCATCCACGACAACGTTTCCTCCTTCTGGAAC
>CANHVD010000532.1 GCA_947463775.1 Planctomycetaceae bacterium
AAATGTTGACCAGCAATGGTGATACGCTGCAATTGCAGGTTCAATTAACGCCGACGGGCGAAGCAACGCAGACTTTTGTGCTCACTGCCAGCCGAAGTCGGTTTCTCAAGGGGCAACGGTGGTTGAGTGTCCCTGCAGATCAATCACAGGGGCAAGCATCCGCACAGGCTTTGGTTGAGATAGAGCGATTGTTGCAGGGGCTGCCTGCCATCCGGGCCTTCAATGCGGCCGGGCCAACATGGATACCTTCTCGCAAAGATTCAACCAAAGCGTGGAAGGTTGAACGAGCAGCGATAAGACTCGTGATCGACGACCCGGCAATGGGAAAAGTCTGGCATCGCTGTGATGTGCAGTATTGCGACCAATTGCCATTTGGTGTTTTGCAATGGAAGACATCTGTCACGGCAGAAGCAACGAACGAACTGCTGGATACCGAGACCTGGACCGCCGATCAGCATTAACCAACCTATGAATGTGCGGAGTACTGCTCGGCAAATTCCAGGACGATGCCGTCCACAATCTGCATTAACAGGTCTTTCGTCGCATCCTTCAGAAACTTAAAGTTACTGCGGTTCAGCGACTCACGATTGCGGATTGTGCCTTTGGTTGAGATCTCAACGATATGAGTATCATTGAATGGTCGCACCAGAACTTCCAGGCGACTGTATTCATTCTTTGCAGTTCCTCGGCCCAGCTTAATGTCGTCGCGACTGATGCGCGCTCCCCAGCCTTTTTCATTCAGCACTGTGCTGTAATCAAACCCCGGGAAATGATCACAGAGCTTCCGTAGGCAGTTTTCGATGTGCTCGGAAAGTTCATTGCGGAACTGCGAATGTTTGAGCCGCATTTCTTCTTCAGTCGCGGCATCGGCTTCCTGGGATGCATCACCGAGAACGCGAGCCTGCTGGCCACGTTGAATTGCCTTCTGCAATCGATCTTCAAAGTCAGACATTTCGAAACTTTCGAGCAATCAGCCCTGAGAAATGCGGGCGATTAATTCTTGTCTAATTTACCAAATCCCGGGCATTTAAGGCGACCAGCACCGCCGAGTTTCGCTGCCGTCCAAAGCGACGCTGCGCCTCATGCTGATCAATTCGAGGCCGACGTGCAACTGCGGAGTGCCTGCAAAGTCTTCAGACGAATCGAACATTTCTCGGCACAACCGTTATTCCCCCTTCTGAGATCGTCAAACCACGAGCAAGATCCTCAGCTGGGTCCAGGCCAATGCGAGTTCCCTCGGGGATTGACACGCCTTTGTCGACAATGGCTCGTTCGATCACGCAGTGCCTCCCCACTTCAACACCTTCGAACAGTATGGAGTTGGTGACAGACGCAAAACTGTTGACGCGGACTCGCGGGGAAAAAATGCAGCGGTCGACTTTTCCACCGGAAATAATCGACCCGGAACAAATCAAACTGTCAGTTGCATATCCAATTCTTGGTTCGCTGGATTCGCGATCGTTGAAGACGAATTTCGGAGGCGGCAATGGAGGCTGCCATGTTCGAATCGGCCAGTCTTGATCGTATAGGTTCAACTGCGGCCGCACGGATGTCAGATCCATGCTCGTTTCGTAGTAGGAGTCCAATGTTCCTACATCGCGCCAGTACGCCGGACCGCCGGTTTCCGGATCTTCAAACGGCCACGCCATAACGCGACTGGAGTCCACAATTGAGGGGATGATATCTTTGCCAAAATCGCGATTGCTGCCAGGTTCGTTGGCGTCAATGCAAAGCTGCTCAAAAAGAAACTCCGTGTCGAACACGTAGATGCCCATTGATGCAAGACATTGTTCAGGACGACCGGGGATTGGATCCGGCTGTTCCGGCTTTTCACGAAATCGAACCACGCGACGATTTTCATCGACCTGCATGACGCCAAATCGACGACCTTCGTCGAGAGGAACTGGCAAACAGGCAATGCTGGCGTCGGCTCCTGACGCAATGTGGTCAGCGATGAACTTCGAATAGTCCATTCGATAGATATGATCGCCGCTCAGAATCACGATGTGCTTCGGGCGGACTTTTTCGATCGTGTAGATGTTCTGGTAGATGGCGTCGGCAGTGCCCATGTACCAGTTTTCATCGACTCGTTGCTCAGGCGGTCGAACGCTGACAAATTCTCCCAGCTCTGCGGGAAGAAAGTGCCAGCCTAGTTCGATGTGCCGTTCGAGACTGGCGGCCTTGTACTGAGTCATCACGAGGATTTTGCGAAGACCGCTATTGAGGCAATTCGACAGCGTGAAGTCGATGATTCGGAAACAGCCGCCGAACGGAACCGCAGGCTTGCTGCGATCTCGAGTTAACGGCTCCAGTCGCGATCCTTTGCCCCCGGCGAGCACGACGGCCAGCACATTCTGCATATAAGAGTCCTCCATTCCGATTCGCTTAGTTTCGCTGATGTGCCCTATCGCTCGCAAGTGTGCGAACTCGACCGGCCAGAAAAATCTATGCGCACTATCGCACGCTTCTGTGCTTGGTCTGCCGGAAACAATTCAGTTCGCCAGCAGCGGCATTCCATTTGCGACGCCACAGAGACGATCTGACAATGCCCTGATTGGCCTCGGCGGAAGACTGTAGTGCTGAAGGGGCGGTTACACAAAGTAGGGAGCGTCACTTTCGTGTCGGCAACAACGAACCCCATTACTGATACACCGGTTGCTAGTCGAATTGTGCAGAAATCTGAGGTCGTGGCATCAGACGGCACTCGCGTCTCCAGGACTCTCGTCAACTTCTGGCTGGACACTTTTCTGCTGCTGGTATTTTCCCTGCATTCAATCTCGGCCGTCATTGTGCAGTTTGTCTTTCCACCCGGAGTTGCAGCGAAGGGCTGGACGCTGTGGTCCATGAATTTCGGACAGTGGTGCAGCGTGCAGTTCTTTTTCCTCAGCGTGCTGGCCTTCGGGATTGTGGTGCATGTCATGCTGCACTGGTCGTGGGTCTGCGGCGTGATTGCTCGTAAGTTGTTCCATCAACGAGAGCTTCCGGATGACGGGATCCGGACCGTGTATGGAGTTGGGTTGTTGATTCTGCTGCTGCTTTCCGGCGCTACCGTTGTCGGAATTGCAATGATGTCGATTAAGATGCCGCTGCAATAGTCAGCGGCCTGCTCGAAACCTCTAAAGGATTTACGTCTATGATTAAGCTCGATCGAATTCTGGTTCCGACTGACTTCAGTACATTCAGCAGCCCGGCTCTGACCTACGGATGCGCCATGGCTGCTCGGTTCAATGCTGAACTCCATCTGCTGCATGTCGTTCCGGATCCGGCGATGCTTGTGCCGGAGGCTGCAGCCTTTTCTGTGGAGTCGATGGAAGCTCAGACTGAAGTGATGCGAGTCGACTCGATGAGATTGCTGAGTAAGCTTCCGGCAGATGGATGGAGCAACGACAAGCCGATTGTTCGAGAAGTCCGCATCGGGCCAGCCTTTATGGAGATCATCGACTACGCCCGCGAGCTGGACATCGACCTGATCGTGATAGGAACTCACGGGCGATCCGGTCTGATGCATGTGTTGATGGGGAGCGTCGCTGAACGCATCGTCCGAAAATCGCCATGCCCGGTGCTTACAGTGAAGCCTGAGGGGCATCAGTTTGTGATGCCGTAGGGTTCTCCAATCGCGGGTTTTGGAAATATCCAGGGAATTCCTGGATATTGGGAAAGTCTTAAGAATTGACTCAAGTGCAACGCTAGGTAATCTCCCGGGACACCATGAATTCCTAGGGGATAAACACCATGATTTGCAACTTGATTCGATTGATCGCATTTGCGCAACTGCTGGCGTTTTGCTCGGCCAAATGTGACGCCGCGGTTATCCACACCTTTAACTTGACTAACCTTGGAACCCCGGGCACGGGGGGATTTCTGGGGAGCACGTTCAACCTCAATTCACCGCTTTTGAGTGATGGCGGCGTTTTCTTCACGGCGACATTGGTCGTAACTGGATCGGGCAATATTGGGTTCAATTCAGACGCCGCTGGCGGTATTGGCGTCGACGGAAACACGTTGAACGGCGGCTCCGGGTTAGAATCGCTGAGGTTTTCGATCCAGCCTTCGAATCCCGTCGGTGTAAACGTTGCCTTCAACGGATTTTCACTTATTGGTTTCAGCAACTTTACCAATGAGGACAGCGGGATTCTTAGCAAGGATGGCAGTTTCTCCACAGGTGGCGATAACACGCCTGTGGGGACAACCAGCGGAACGCTGGCATTGTTTCCAGTCCCCGATAACGCAACCGCGTTCTCTATCTTCAGTAACTCAGGGAAGCATTTCTCGGTCGCATCCGTCACAGGCTCCTTTACCGCCACGGCGACTGCCGTGCCAGAACCCGCGACTTTTGGTGCGTTAACAATTCTTGGCTCAGTCACGACTTTGCTTCGAAGCTTTCGTCGCCGTGCAAACTCGGTAGACTCTGAGTCGCTGGTTGCTTGATCTGTACCGATCGTTCGTCGAAAGTTATCGCGACCAACTCTCCTGCAACCGATTCGCGAGGTGGTCCGGTGATCTGGGATCTGCATTGTCATTTGAATGGTATCCCCGGGCGAACTCCCGATGAGAAGATGGCTCGTCTCATTGAAGTTGCCGATCGGATGCAGATTGAACGCCTGGTGCTCTTTATGGGTGCCCCGTTCCTCATCGCTCCGACGCCCGAACAATTTCGCGAACAGAACGATCAGGTTCTGCAGGCCATCAGCCACTGGCATCATCGA
>CANHVD010000533.1 GCA_947463775.1 Planctomycetaceae bacterium
AATGACACGGCGTTCGTCGAGTTTGCGGAAGCTCTGGCAAAGATCATTCAGCAGGATGGTCTTGAGACCGCGTTTCGACGCTGCACAAGTCGACTTCCGTCTGTGGAAGAGGTTGCTGTTTTGAAGACGCTGGACACTCTGAGTGCAGCGAGGGTGTTGCTGAATCTGGACGAAACGGTAACGCGCGAGTGACTGGGAAGGTGAGATCATGCAGACCGAGAATGAGTTGAAGAATAGAACTCGCCGTCATTTTTTCGGCGAATGCGGCATGGGCGTCGGTTCGATGGCCCTGGCCAGTCTAATGGCTGGATCGTCCAACGCTGCGATGACGGAGCAACAGTCAGGAGCGATGGCTGCAAAGGCACCACCGTTTCCAGCGCGGGCGAAGCGGGTGATCTTTCTGTTTATGGCGGGCGGGCCCTCGCAGCTGGATATGTTCGATCACAAGCCCATGCTGAATAAGCTGAGCGGCGAACCGATGCCTCAGAGTTTTCTGGAAGGCAAACGGTTTGCGTTCATGAACAGCAGCCATCGAACCAATCTCCTGGGAACTCGTCGACAGTTTCGCCAGCATGGGGAAACCGGTTCGTGGGTCAGCGACGTGCTTCCTCACACGGCCAGCATTGTGGACAAGCTGACGTTTATCAAAACGTGCAAAACCGATCTGTTCAATCACGCTCCGGCGAAGCTGTTCATGAACACGGGCAGCGGACAATTCGGTCGGCCCAGCCTGGGTTCATGGCTGACCTATGGACTGGGTAGTGAAAGCACGGACCTGCCAGGATTCGTCGTGCTGCAAAGCGGACCTCGCGGACCGCGCGGAGGCTCCGTGTTGTGGAGCAGCGGAATGCTGCCAACGACCTATCAGGGCGTGCCGTTGCGAAATAAGGGGGAGCCGATTCTGAATCTGACCACACCGAGCGTGGTTACGACCGAGCAGCAGGAGGACGTTTTCCGAGCGGTTCGAGAACTGAATGCGCAGCGACTGGCTCTGACCGGTGATGGCGAGATCGCGACACGGATCAACGCCTATGAGATGGCCTATCGAATGCAGACCAGTGCGCCGGAACTGATGGATACGGCAGGAGAAACCAAAGAGACTCTGGATCTGTACGGTATCAAAGATCCCGGAGAATCCAGCTTCGCCCGTAATTGTCTGCTGGCCCGCAGACTTGCTGAACGCGGTGTGCGGTTCGTGCAGCTTTATCATACGAACTGGGATCATCACGGCGGCCCCACAGAGAATCTTGAAGAGCACCTGCCGTCGGTCAGCCGTGACATTGATCAGCCCTGCATGGCGCTGATTCGCGATCTGGAACAACGCGGGCTGCTGGAAGATACCATCGTGATCTGGGGCGGTGAGTTTGGGCGAACGCCAATGGGCGAAGTCCGCGAATCTACCGGCCGGAATCATCACATCGATGCATTTACGATGTGGTTTGCCGGCGGTGGCTTCAAGCCGGGGATCTCATTTGGCGAAACGGACGAGTTTGGATTTGGGCCAGTCGATCAGGCCGTGCCTGTGCGGGATATCCATGCCACCCTGTTGAATCAACTGGGAATTTCCCACGAAAGACTGACCGTGCGGGCTCAGGGACTGGATTTTCGACTCACAGGAGTACTCCCGGCGCGAGTTGTAAAGGAAGTCCTGAGCTGACGGGCCCGGTACCAGAGGACAGGCCCGGTGCCATGCACTTAGAGAATTGCTCCTGGAGAACTGCTGCTGCGACCAGTCTCGAGCGGACTTCGTGACAATCGCCGCTGCGTTTCCATCATGGAGCTATCGGCACGCCGTTGCTCCGCAGCGAATCGCAGAAAGGATTCCGAGCTTCGTTCGGTTCTGATCGTTCACGTTGCAGGCTATAGAGTTCTGTGAGCCCCGTCCATATGGCTACCGAGCAGCCGCGTCACGATAGCGTCTGGTGTCACTCCGGAGATTGCCTTCACTTCTCCGTCGGCTGCACCCCGAGCACTCTGAGCTGCTGCCCGTTGTTTCCGTTCCACAAGTACACGTTTCCGTTAGCATCGCCAGCCGCCGCGACAGCATTGTCAGGAGTTGCCGCGACTGTATGCAGCCACGATGTCGGCGTGTTAAACAATCTCACCTGCCCGCCATTCGCGGCGTTGTGAACTCGCATCTGCTTATCACCGCATGAGGTCACAATATTGTCGGTCTCACCGATGAACTGCACAGCGGTCACATGACGTCGGAACGTTTCGATTGTTCGTTGCTGATCGCCCGTCTCTGCATTCCAGACTTTGACCGTGTTATCTGCACCGGCGGAGGCCAGCAGTTGCCCGTCTCGCTTCCAAGCCACTCCCAGCACATAACTAGTATGCCCCTCAAACCGTCGAATCTGCTGGCTACTCGCGACATCAAATGTTCGGAGATACTTGTCCGCTCCACCCGACGCGATCCGCTTGCCGTCCGGAGAAAATCTGGCCGCATACACCACATCATCATGCGCCTGTGGTAAAGAGAACGTGCGACTTCCGTCCACGGTGTTGAAGACCTGCAGCTCACCTCGTCGAGAAGGGATTCCGCCGGCAACCAGCAGCTGCGACGAGTCTGCTGAAAAGTCCACCGCGGTGACTCGGTGAGCAATCGTGGTTGAATCATCCTGACTGCCAATCGTCCGCTCCAGAATCCAGCCCGGATTTGCGTCCCAGATTCGAATCGACTGATCGTCCGATGCCGACGCCAGTGTCTTGTCATCCAGAAATGTCACAGACTTCACCGGACCAGTGTGCCCGGCGAATGAACCAATGGCTCCACCAGTTTTGCCGTCCCACGTGTGCAGGCTTCCAAAGTCACCGCTCGTCACGAGCACACTGCCATCCGGAGAAAACGCCACGCTGCGCTGCGGCAGATCAGATTCCTGCAGCGACTTATTCGCCGCTTCCACAGCCACTTTGGCTTCGGCCAGCAACGCTTCCGCGCGAGTCACGGCTTCCTTCCGAACTGGAACCAACTCCGTGGCAGTCTGCAGTTCTTTCGCCGCCAGGGCTTGTTGCTGCGACAACAGATTCTGAGCCGCCTCGGCGGTCTTCAATGCAGCCACGGCATCGTTGTAAGGTTTCTGGACAGTTTCCAGTTTCTTCGCCGCGTCATTGGCCAGCGTTGCCATCTGAGTGGCTACATCCGTCGGGGCCTGCACGGCAGCGGCCATGTGTGTCGACTTCGTGGTGGCCGCTTCCATTTCCGTCTGGGCCGCCGCGACTTTCTGTTTCAGACTCTCATTCTGTGGCTCCGCGTTTGACGCCTGCGTTAATCGAGTCAGCTTCACCTGAACCACGGTCACTGCCGCCGCGGCATCTTTCGCTGACTGCTCGGCCATCGTCTTTGCGGTCATCGCGGTCTTGGCGGCGGAGGATGCATCAATCGCGGCTTTCTCCGCCACGGTCTTCTCTGTAAACGTCGTCTCCATCGCCGTCTTTTTCGTCTGTACATCAGCCGTGGCTGCCGCCAGCATATCGGCCAGCGTTTTCTCGGCAGCAGTCTTCACTGGCAGATCTTTCTCCGCCACATCAGCCTGCTGCTTCGCGACATTCAGACGAGCATTCGAGGCCGTCTCCATCTGCTGAGCTCGGGTCAATGCGATTCGGCGGCGGATATCACTGCGGAGCTCCGCGATCTGCTGTCCATTAATATTGAACAACTTGGCCGTGCGATTATCACTGGCCGATGCAATCCGATCGACTTCCGGAGACACCGCGATCGCATGCACCGCTCCACCGTGGTTGTATTGTTGCATCGTCTGGCCATTGTCCAGATTCCAGCGACGAATTGTGTTGTCGAGACTTCCCGAGAAAACATGGCGAGCCGTCTTCGGCACTCGAGCCAGCGATGTGATGATACCGTTGTGGCCTGCAATCTGTTTCCATGACGCTACGTTCCACTGATAAACTCCGCTGGGTGATGCCGTCAGTGCCATCGTTCCCGGGATTTGTGAAACAGCATCCATCACTGGTGGCAGCAGCACGCATCCCGCAGCGGTTCCGGCATGCCCGGAAAACTTTTGCAACAAGGTTCCGGTCGGCAAGTCGTGCAGTTGAGCCGTCGGTTTGTCACCATCGGCAACCGCCAGAACCTTCTTTGCATCGGTAGAGAAGGCTACTCTCCGAACTGGCCCGGTAAATCCGGCCAGTTGCTGCGGAGCGACGGCTGCTCCGGAAGCATTCCAAAGTCTCACCACATTATTGTCACCGGCCGTAGCCAGAACCTGCCCATCCATCGAGATCGCCAGGTCATTGATCGCCGCCCCATGGCTCGTCGAAAACGTTGCTTGGCCATTCTGCACGGAATGACCTCGAAGAGCCCCATCAGCGACCGCGATATAAACCGTCTGATTGTTCGGATGAAACGCCATTGCTCGAATCGGTTGCGTGCTGCCGTCCAGATGCTGCAGAAATCGCATTGGCTCAACAGTCATTCCATCCACCGCTCGGGCAACGAATACGCCCGAGGTATTGGAATTGAACAAAGCCGACTTCACTTTGGAATCAACAAAGGCTTCTCGAAGCCGCCCTGTCGCGGCATTGAAGATGGAAACTCGCCCGTCAGCATTAACGACGGACAGCAATTGAGCATCGGCAGAGAAGTTAAGCCCTGTCGCCGCCGTCGCAAAGCCCTGAAGAGTTTGCAACACACCGCCATTGTCGGTTTGATAAATCCGCACCTGATTATCCGCGCCGC
>CANHVD010000534.1 GCA_947463775.1 Planctomycetaceae bacterium
CCTCAGATCATGCTGGACTCAGAAACAAAGGCCATGCTGGATGATGCTTATCAGCGACTCTCAGCCAACCGTACGGTTATCTTTCTGCCGTTTCGGCTTTCGACGGTCAAGAAATGTCAGCGTATCGTCTTAATCCACGAAGGACGTGTTGCGGTCGACGGAGTTCACGAACAACTGGTGCGAACCAGTGAGCTATATCGCCACTGGGAATACGTCCGTTTCAACCCTTTCCGTGATGAGTCAGAATAGTTGCACCTGCCCTCGATCGACTTTGCTATTGGCCGAACATCCAGATCCATCATTCGCGAATCACGGCTTCGCTTCAGCGTAAGGTGCATATGAGTCGCGAAGCCTTTCCGCCGCTTCAGCTGGATTCATATTAAACAAGGCTCGACCACTCGTTTG
This sequence comes from Planctomycetaceae bacterium, assembly GCA_947463775.1. Taxonomy (GTDB): domain Bacteria; phylum Planctomycetota; class Planctomycetia; order Planctomycetales; family Planctomycetaceae; genus SXXK01. The sequence goes on from CANHVD010000534.1 coordinate 406, forward strand.
CCAGCCGGATGGCGTTAACTGAAAGACAGCACAGGCATCTCGCAACATTGAAACGGCGGCAACATTCTCCATGTCGCCGCCCTCGATCGCTTCGAACGAAATATTGACACCAGCCAAAAGGCAAATTTCATCGGTCTGTCGATCTTTCAGCAAGATCATTGACGGCAGCCACTCACATTGAGTCCACCGCAACCCCCGCGGAATGTTGGCTTCCCTTGCCTTCTGAAGAAACGTCTGTTGCAGCCGATTCCGCTCCATCTCGAAACGACGCAGCAGATTCGCCTCGGAAAGACGCGGCGTGAACAAACGAAACAACTTCGTGAAAAATGATTCCGGCAAAACAAGACCTCTCAGTGCTGAAAACTTGAAGAGCAAAACGCGGGCAGGGTGAGATAATAATTCGAAGAATCGTCCTTTCATCAGTCCTGTCAATAGACTTCTCGCGAATCAACTCAAACTGGCGCTCTTTGCCTCTGGAATAGAAAACAGGCGTGAGTACATCCCTAAAAGATGTCCCTGTCTGTCTCGAGAAGACCACTGGCACATGGGCTGGCCATGTGCTCAACGAGGTGCTGATTCGGATCAACTTGCGAGAGAAACAGATGCCTAAACGCATCCTGCTGTAGATGTTCAAGTGATCTGCTGATCCTCGGTTTTCATAGAGAGTTCATCATGACGTAGTGTCTGGAAAACGGATTGCCCGCAAGGCCACTAACCTGCAATTATCACTTGTGCGGCGATGATCAGGCATCGTAGCGGGCCTGTTTCGAGCGTGGTGATTCACGACACCTACGAAACATCGAACGTGGCGGGCTTGAACGTCGAATATCGAATTCCCGAACCGGCGTTGTGAAAGTTGAAACGGTCAAACCGGTAACCCAGCATTGGAACATGCGTGTGTCCAAAATAGATGTTCTGGACTTCGGGAAGCAGAGCCGTCTCACAGCCCTTTAGGTACTCCAGCAGTGTGCGACACGTCTGCTGTCGCGTATGCCGCACGCGTGGAACAAGGCTATGCAGTCGAGTCTGCACAAGGGTGGAATACAGCAGATTACTCAACGGCCCTTTCACCTTCTCGTCGTGGAAACGTGCTCGATAACTCTCCAGACCGCCGACATGCCTGATCCCATCCAGCACATCTCCATGCAGGAACACATTGCTGCCGATGCGCCAGAACGCAGGGCTCCAGTCAAAGGTGGGATGCTGGTCGCTGATGGACGACAACAGAGCCTGCATTCGAGGATGGCAATCGTGGTTTCCCAGCAGATACATCCACGATGCCGACGGATTCAGAGCAATCGCTTTCTCCAGCCATGCGGCTGCAGCATCCAGCGAGGCATCGAGACTGCCAAGCTGACTCCAGCGGAAATCAAACATGTCTCCGCCCAAAACAATCGACTTTGCTGCGGCAATCGTATCGGTATTCTGATCCCAGTGCCGCTGACCAATAGAACGGCGACTAAGCAAATGCAGGTCAGAGAGAAAGAGTCCGGTCATAATGTTGTCAGTCCAGTCTAAGCATCGCGCGGAGGATGCTCATGAGAGATTCGCCTGCGAAATCGTGTCATGAGCACTGGTGTTACGGATCCTTGAAGTCGGTCAGGTCATGGGTTCGACTGTTTTCTGAGTCGTAACCGCTGATTTCTGTCATCAGACGCAGCAGTCCATAACACAGCCAGTTGACGAACCGAATGGCTAACGGCTGCTGCTCCCAGCTGGACTGCAAAATCTGCTGACTATCTGATGTTATGCTGACTTTCAGGCTTTCCTTCAGCGCCGCACCAAAAACGTTGTCGTCCACAACGAGGTTTGCTTCGTACGAAAGCAGCAGGCTGAACGGATCGATGTTTGACGATCCCACGGTTGCCCAGTGGCCATCAATCACACCCACTTTCGCGTGGAGATAACTTCGTTGATATTCGTGGATCTCAATTCCCGCATCAAGAAGATTTCCATAGATAGCTCGCCGCGCATGATGTTCGATGAATTTCTCCACCCTCCCCTGCAGCAGAAGTACCACTTTGACTCCACGCTGTGCGGCGTCAATCAACGCGTGGCGAAACTTAAAGCCTGGTAAGAAATACGCCTGAGCCAGAATGACTTCGGTTTTCGCACGACCAATCGCCTGCAGATAGGCCGATTCAATGTCCCGGCGGTGGCGAAAATTGTCTCTCAAAAGAAATGCGGCCCGCATTGATCCTCCGCAGAACGTTGATGCAGGCAGTTCTGAAGTGCGACGCACGCGTCGTCGAAACGTGCCTGCAGCCACTAATGACCACAACTGCACAGTGGAATTACTAATGATATCCACCAACGGCCCCTCGACCGCGGCAGCGTAGTCATAGCGGGACGCCATTTCGCTCGCTGCAGTTCTGTCGTCGACGATGTTGATCCCGCCCACAAAGGCAATCTCCCGGTCGACGACAACAATTTTCCGATGCATTCGCCGGAGACGTTTACGGCGCAATGTCCACGGCGATATTCCGGGCCGAAAGATGCGCAGTTCGATGCCGTCCTGTCGCATCTGGTCTCTCAGGGCGTCCGGCAAATCGCTGGCCCCGTATCCATCAACGACCACATAGACTCGAACTCCACGCAACACTGCACGTTTCAACGCGGCAGCAATCCTTTGACCGGTGGAGTCATCTCTGTAGATATAGGTCACCAGATAGATTTCAAATCTGGCCCGATCAAACGCCTGTTCGATCGCGGGAAAGAACGCTTCACCGTTTTGTAACAGAGTCACCTGATTGCCCGGAACAAAGCCGGACTTGCCTGTCAAAGTTGAAACCGGAGAGGCAATCATGGCCGTGGCATTTCACATGAGGAATCATCGTCCATACGGAATTATTATCTTTCTGCCTCTGGGCAGCAACCCGCTCCTTAAGAATCGAAACTCAAACCTTTTCCGGATGATGGATTTCGCTGCTTGGGGAATCCTCTGCGCCACAACACAGAATCGACAGAAAAAACTGGCTGTAAAACGCCCCTTCAGAGGTCAATCAGACGGGCGATAACGATCTGTCAACGCCTCTATCCGGGTCAATTCACACGACGCTTTTCATCAATTGGCGATCGGCTCAATCGGCGACACGAAGTTATCCGGTTTGATCGTCAGGATGCTGCAGTTGCATGTGTCCAGCACTCTTTCAGCGGTGCTTCCCAGCAGCAGTCCCTTAACTCCGCTTCGGCCGACGGTTCCGATGACAATCAGTTCCACAGCCTGATGTTTTGCGATGCGTCGAATTTCCTGCCATGGCGTTCCCCACGACAGATGCGACTGAATCTGCGTGCGATTAATGTCCAGTGAAGCCACGAACTCATCCAGACGCCTTGTGGCTTCGTCGTTGATTTCCTGTCGAAGAGTGCTGCCTTCAGGAACTCTGGAAATCAAATCTTCGGGCACATCCTTTGAATCAATGACATGCAGCAAATGAAATGCCGCGTCAGCCTGTTGAGCAATCTTCAAACCTTCTTTCACGGCCTTCAGACTGATATCAGAGAAGTCTGTCGCCGCCAGCACGACTTTCGGCGGGACAAGGTGCTCAGCCTTAACGATCCAGACCGACGCCGGGCATTTCCGAATCAGCCGCTTCGCCGTACTTCCTACGAAAAACTCTTCCCATTTCCCATTGCCGCGTGTCCCAGCGAGTACCATCTCATAGCCTGCAGCCTGAACTGCCCGAGTGATCTCGACAAAGGGTTCACCCACCAGCGTTCGAAATGTCACATCCAGATCCATCGCATTCAGATCCACGATGACACGGCGCATCGCGTCTTCGGATCTGTCATGCAGCTCACGCTGGTTGACTTCTCGTTCATCCGGGCCCCAGTGTACTGATTGGCTGAGATCGGGGATCGTGTGCGTCAGCACAAGCGGAGCCCCGGTCTTGCGGGCCAGCCACACGGCGTGCTTCAAAGCTGCCGCGGAACAGGGGGAAAAATCCATCGCCACAAGAATTGGTTTTGAGTTCAGTTCGTGACTCATAACGTCGTACCTTCCAAGAATGCCGTATGGGTATCGAGGTTAAGAATGTTCGTGGTCGTTACGCGAGCAATCTCGCTAAGCGCTTCGTGGGTAAGGAATGCCTGGTGTGATGTGATCAACACGTTGGGAAACATCAGAAGATGCGACAGTTCATCGTCGAGCAGCACCTGGCCGGAAAGGTCATGAAAGAAGATGCCTTCTTCCTCCTCATAGACATCCAACCCAACACCACCAATGTGACCCGATTTCAGAGCTGCGATCAACGCTGTGGTATCAATCAGTTTGCCGCGACTGGTGTTCAGA
>CANHVD010000535.1 GCA_947463775.1 Planctomycetaceae bacterium
AGGAACGGGTGTCTGGTTCGAGATGGTATTTGGCAGAGCATGCGGGCAGGAAAATGCGGTTTCTCTATCTCACACTTTGCGTTCTCTCTGTTGCGGGCACGATTCGTTTTGCTTCCCAGTTGACCCGCTCGATGGCGAGCCACAAGGACCCGAACAGTGTTGCTCTGGCCGGACTGTCGCCCGAATCGTCTGGCTCAAAAGGCGCTGAATTGAAGTTCCCGTCGGGACCGATTCATCCTGTCGTCGTCGATGATAAGCCCGATTCGGCTGCGGTGTCCGTGCCAATGCATCCGCCGATCGAAGACGGTACGGAAGATGCCACAGAGGATAACGCCGGCGAAACAGGTCGCCGCAGCGATACAGATCAGAGCAGCGAGACTGAGCCGCGTGAGCCAAAGAATTCATTGAAGCGTTCCGAGCCGGTCAGGCATCAGTCAGCACTGCATGATTCGATGATCACGCCCGGCAATTTTGAGTATCTCGGAGCGATCAGACCACCTCATATTCAGCAGAACGAAACGACTTTTGCCTACGGTGGCTGGGCATTGGCTTACCGCGCTGACGGTGACTCACAGGGGCCTGATGATGGTTTTCCCGGATCGCTGTATATGGTCGGTCACAGGAATCATCAGAAAGTTGTTGAGATCAATATCCCTGCTCCGGTCCATTCGAAACTCAAACTGGCGGATGATCTTCCGGTTGCTGAAATCCTGCAGCCGTTTGAGGATGTTACGGACGGACTGCTTGAGGAAATGACCAATGGTTCTACGGAGCCCTTTAATCTGGGAGGTCTGCTGGTCACCAACGGGCTACTACACTGGACGATGCACAAATACTATAACGTTGAGAACCGAGACTATCCGTCGCACGGCACATCGGGGCTCGAGATGGAATCATCCATCGCGGAAGGTCTCTGGCATCTGGGGCCTCTGAACAGCGGAAGCCCTGAGTGGAATTCCTACAAGCACGCCGGATACATTTTTGAGATCCCGCCAGCAGAGGCAACTCGCTGGTTCGGTGGTCGCAATCTGATTTCCGGATTACAGATCAGCACAGGTCTGCAAGCCTCCAGCCAGGGGCCGGCGATGTTTGCCTATTCGCTGCCTCCGGAAGGAACTGCCCCCAACGCTTCACTCAGTACGATTCCGCTGGTGTGGTACTCGGAACAACAACCGCTGAAGTCTCATCATCCTGCGGATCGCTGGACTGGTGGTGCCTGGCTGACCCTTGGCGACAAGCAGGCGATTGTCATTGCCGGCCGTAAAGCACTGGGGGATTATTACTACGGTGAGGCGCGTCCCGAGGATTGCACTCAGGATAAGGGCTATCACGGACCACCTTACGAAGTTGAACTCCTGTTTTATTCACCAGCCAGTCTGATTCATGCGGCTAACGGTCGCCTTTCGGCCTCTGGGCTAACGCCGTGGTATCGATGGGATAGTACGAACGAGGGTGGCGGGCTGAATCAATACATGTTCAATACCTGCGGAAAGCAAGTGGGCGGCATGTCCTACGATCGTGAACGCAATCTGTTGTATCTGGTTCAAATTGATGCAGGGAAAACCAGTGATAATGACTATGAGGCACTGCCGATCGTGCATGTCTTCCGAATTACAGAATGATCAATGAGGTCCTCATAAAAGCAGGACAGGCGCCCTTTTCGGACATTGTTTACAGTATTTTCGCGAGGTTTCGGGAGCCAGTCCCGATTTTGTCAGGCGTTCTCAAAATGAATCAGCTCGTGTGCAATTGTCACAGGAGTTGCAACCCTAATTAGAGGCAACCGGCTTTCATCGGCTGGTCCCCGCCTGGTCACGTTGACAAAACGCACCTTACAACGCGAACTATCTTCTCCTTAGAACAGCCTTCGCAGAATCCGTCAATGATTGAATTCTCATGAAACCACTCCGTGACCTGCTGAAGCACTCCTCCGTTTACGCGGTCGGTCAGATTCTGACTCGGCTCGCGTCGGTGTTGCTGCTTCCGCTATACACCCACTGTCTGACACCGGCTGACTATGGCGTCACGGCTATTCTGGATTTGACCGCTGCTATTCTCTCGCTGATGATCGGCGGTGGAATGGTTTCTGCGGTCGCGCGTTTTCACTTCGACAGTGATTCACCCAGTCATCGCGACCGTCTCTGGTGGACCGGTCTGACTTATCTGGCTGCGACTTCCGGTGTCGTTCTGCTGCCGCTTTGGATGGGCCGCCAGGTGTTGTCCGATCTGACACTTGGAGACAATTATCCGGACGGCGCGCACCTGTATACTCTGACCATCGCCACAATTCTGGTTCAGAACGTGGCTCAGTTGGTAGAAGCGTATCTGCGAGTTCTTAAGTGGTCGGGTGTGTTTGTAGCCATCTCGTTCGGTCGATTGTTGCTGAATGTCAGCCTGAATGTGTGGTTGCTGGTCGGGATGGACATGGGAGTTGAGGGTTTGCTGCTTGGGAACTTTGCAGCCTCCCTGGTTCATACCATTGCCCTGCTGCTGGTCTTTGTGAAAACTCGCGGACGATTCCAGTTTGATTTTTCACTCTCACTGGAAATGCTCCGATTCAGTGCTCCACTTGTTGTTACAGCCATGCTGGCCATGCTGATGCACGAAGCGGATCGTTACTTCCTGCGAGTATTCATTAGTATGGAAGAGGTGGGCGTTTATTCGCTCGCTCATAAGATTGGCTTTGCTGTCAACACGCTGTGTCTGCTGCCGTTTGCATCGATCTGGCACGTGGCAATTTATGACATTGATCGTATGCCCAAGGCCAACGATGTCTACGCCAAGGTGTTTAGCTGGTTCATTGGTGGCATGGGAATTTTGTTGCTGGGGGCCGCGTTGACGGTGCATCCTGTTCTGCCGCTGCTGACGCCAGACGCATACGGCGATGCGATTGATTTGATCTCCGTAATCCTGCTGGGATTCTTTCTGTTTGGCCTGCAGCTTCAGTTTGAAGTGCCCGCGATGCTGTCGAAGAAAACAAAGCGACTGGTGCCCGGAAGCGTCATGGGAGTCGTCGTGAATGTTGTTGGTAACTTTATGCTTGTGCCTGCATTTGGCAGTTGGGGAGCTGCATGGGTCGGTGCTCTGACTTATGCGTCGTTCTCGTTTACAACGCTGCTGATGTGTCGCTCAATCCGTCCGATACCTTATCCATGGAAGAGCAGTGTTCTTATCAGTGCGGGATTCTGTGGCAGCTATGTGGCGTTGCGATATGGACTGTTTCCGTCGGTCGGCTTCTGGACAGAACTTCTGGCATCCGTCGGTTGTTGTGCTGCCTGGGCCGTTGCACTTTTCGGCCGGGATGGCCTGGAATGGTGGTCGACTCGACAAATCCCAGTTCCGTCATACCAGGCAGCAGCGCCCGAGTCTGAGACTGCTCGAATGAATCAAAGTTCTGCGGGAACAGTTTCGTCACGTGCCCGCGCCGCCAACGAAATCATGGCCCCCGAAACCGTTAGCGCGTGATTGCACAGCATGAAACGATTTGTGAAGCAATCTTTATCGGCGTTGGCTGCGACTCTCGTGTTTCCTGCGGTCTGTCTGTTTCAACTGCAGGCGGCCATCTCCGGAGCTGATCGCGTCTTCGGCAGCTGGAGCCAACTATTCAGCCTTATTCCGGGCCTGACAGGCGTCTATCTGCGACATGCTTTCTTCCGCCGGACGACGAAAGGCTGTGGGCCTGACGCCTGTGTCTCTTTTGGGACGCTGTTTTCTCATCCAGGCGTATCGCTCGGCCGGTCGGTCTACATCGGAAACTACTGCTCGATTGGCGATGTCACAATGGAAGACGATGTGCTGATCGCCTCGCATGTTTCGATCATGAATGGCTGCCGTCAGCACGGTACAGAGCGGCTGGATATTCCGGTGCGTGAACAGACCGGGGTCTACGAACCGGTGACCATTGGTTGCGATTCGTGGATTGGTGAGCGAGCCACCGTGGCGGCCAATGTCGGCCGGCATTGCATCATCGGAGCCGGTGCTCTTGTCTTGTCGCCGGTGCCTGATTACAGCATCGCGGTCGGTGTTCCCGCGCGAGTCATTCGAGATCGCCGGCAACCGCAGCCAACCAACGATATTGAAGCATCGCTTGATCGGGCCGATAGCATGATGAAAAGTTTGCTCTCGACCGCCCTCAAATGATAAACGCCTCAACGTTCATGGACGGTTTCAAAATCGCCGCTCGCTTGAATCAACTGGAGACTTAACCGGTGAGCCTGCGTTCGCTAAGGCTCACTTGTCACACCCTACAGGAAAACGTTGCAATTTGTAGGGTGTGACAAGTTCGCCCTGGCGAACGCAGGCACACCATTCAGGGTTACTCTGTTGAACCAAATCGTTCGCGGTAAGTAAAGCCTGGGCCAAGCGGATGTGCAGAATGCGTTTTGGTAATCAAACGAAAAAAGGGAGCACTCTGCAGACAAGTCCGCAGAGCACTCCCTCGATGTTGTTCGACCGGAAAGCTCCGATCGTCAGTTCAGCAAGTGGCCTTTGATTCGACTAGAAATCGCCAATCGTCTCGCCGCCTGACTTTGTTCCGAGCCGACCCCAGATTCCGTAAGGGCTGGAGGCTCCCAGCGTGGTGGTTACGGCCAAATTGCCCGTATCGATGTTCTCGGAGATGAACCGCACTGAGCCGTCTGCCAGAAGAGCCTGAGCTCCGCCGGTGTGATAGCTGCTGGCAGCA
>CANHVD010000536.1 GCA_947463775.1 Planctomycetaceae bacterium
AGAAGATTCTGAAGGGAATCTTCAAGATCATTATTGGTCGCAGTCTTTCGAATAACTCCGATCCCATACTGATCATCGATCCGACCCTGGTAACGAATCCGTCTCTGCTCATCGAGTACAAAAACTTCCGGTGTCCGCTTTGCCCCGAGCAAGTCTGTCAGAACCTGTTCATTGTCAACCAGCATCGGAAAACTGATGCCAGCTTTGTTGGTGTAGGCAGTGATCTCCGTCAGGCTGTCCTGAACATTGGCACAAACGCCGACAAAGCTGACGTCGGTTGATTTAAACTTCTCAGACAATTGCTGCAGTCTGGGGCCGTATAGTTTTGCGAGCGGACATTCAGTGCCCAGAAACGCAACGACCACCAACTTTGAGCCTTTGAATTCGCCCAAGGTTCGAGACTTGCCGTAGCTATCCTTGATGGTCACAGAATCAAATTTTTGCTTCGCCTCATCAGCTGCAAAGCCGGAGACTGAGAACAAAAGGGCGAATACCAGGGAGCACAGAATTCGATGAATCTTCATTTTGGGCGACAACTAATTAATAGAGTGATGTTTGCATCACAAGCGGAACTACAGAACTCTGGCCATATCTTACCAGAGCTTACGATTTTCGCCTGCAGCAGTTCCCCGTTGAACGGCAGAAAAATTTACCACTCGCCTGTGGACTTGAGCCTGAGGCGCTAGCCGATTTTGCTCGCTAATCGGCTAGCGCCTCAGGCTCAAAAGGTACTTCTCATTCCGCCGCTTGCCTCAAAACGAGCCAAACAGCGTCCCCAAAACTATCACCACAGCAGTAGCGACCAACGGAATCAGCACCGTCACCATGCCGACATCGCGATACGCCTGGCGATGAGTCACCCCGCAAATCAACAGCAGAGTAATCAAGGCTCCGTTGTGCGGCAGGCTGTCCAGACATCCACACGACATGGAGGCAACTCGATGCAGTAATTCAGGACTGATCCCAGCGGCGGTTCCACGCTGTAAATAAGTTTCCCCCAAAGCCTTCAACGCAATACTCAATCCACCGGAGGCAGATCCGGTGATCGCCGCCAACGCATTGACAGCAATCGCCTCCGAGATCAATGGGTTCCCCGGAGCTATCCCCGTAACAAATGCCTGAACGACCGAAAAACCTGCCAGCGATTTAATCGTGCTGCCGTATCCAAACTCGCAGGCTGTGTTAAAGACCGGCATCAATGACGATCGAGCCCCCGCAGCCAGCGATGATTTCAATTTCTCCGTCGATCGGTAGTGCAAAGCTGCAGACAACAACAGAGCGGTGCTCAACGCCAGTATCGTGGCCCAGGAATTGACAACCTTTCCCAGTACTGTTTTGCCGTAGACGTCCTGCGACAGAAAGCTGCCGTCCCAGCGAGGAATAACAAACTGTGAAAAAACAAAGCTCAGAATGATCACGCAGACGAGTGGAGCAAACGCTGCCCATGCTGAGGGTAAAACTCTCCCGGCCGCACTTGTATTCTCGGCCGCGACTTCATCCATCGGCAGGATCGGGCCAAAGCCTTCCCCATTTCGATTTGCAACAGTCGCGCGATGATTCAACCACAACATGCCGAGCGAGAACATGACCAGTCCGCCAAGACATCCCAGGCCAGGAGCCGCGAACGAGGTCGTGCGAAAGAACTGTGTCGGAATCTGATTCTGAATCTGCACGGAACCGGGCAGGGCAGTCATTGTAAACGTGAATGAACCCAGCCCAATTGTCGCCGGGATCAGTCTGCGAGGAATATCGGCTTCTCGAAACAACGAGCGGGCCAAGGGAAATACTGCGAACACGACAACAAACAAAGATACGCCGCCATAGGTCAACACTGCACAGCTCAGCACGATCGCCAGGATCGTATTGCGAACTCCCACAAGCCCTACGATCACCTCAGCGATCTTCGCTGCGGAGCCGGAATCTTCCATCAGCTTTCCAAACAGTGCTCCCAACAGAAACATCGGGAAATAGTCAGCAATAAACTGCCCCACACTGACCATAAAGATCTGAGTATACGCGGCCAACACCGGATGCTGCCCATCCATCACAACAGCAAGCAATGCGCAAATCGGCGCAAGGACAAGGACACTGACATCTCGATACGCAAGATAGATCAGCAACAGTAAAGACAGGATGATTCCGATAACACCAGTCATGACAGGACGTTCGAGCAAAATCCCCGTCGGCGGAGCGACGAGTGTACCGTACTCCCGTCGCTCCGCCGACGGGGATCAACTCAGTACGCCTAACGCCGGCCTTTCTTGCCCTTCTTCGTTTTGCCTTTGGACTTCGCCTTCCCTTTGGGCTTGTTCTTCGAAGCACCACGACCGCGTCCTGGTTCCGGATAACTTCCAGAACCGCCGCGTCGTTCCTTTGACTCACGGGAAGGCGGTCCCGAAGGACGTGACGACCGCGGAGCAGATCGCCGCTTCAATCCAGCAGCATCCAGTACCGGACGCAGGTCCAGCATGCGGCGATCAATATCCACGGCTGCGACGACGACTTTAATCGGATCACCCAGACGAAACTCCCGCTTCGTGCGACTCCCCTTCAGTGTTCTGGTCGGCTGATCGAACACATAGAAATCATCGCCCAGCGCGCTCAGATGAACCATGCCTTCTGCAGGAACAGCAACTCCCTGACAGAACATGCCGAAGCTTTCAACGCCCGTGATGAAGGCATCCATCTCCTCGCCAATGTGTCCGGACATATATCGCAGCAGCTTGATCTTGATCAGCTCGCGTTCCGCCTTCTCCGCACGGCGTTCTGTAATCGAACAATGCTTGCCCAACTCCAGCAGCTCATCAACGGTTTGAGCATTCGCCGGCTTCTTCGCTGCCAACTGGCCAATCAGTCGATGAATTGTCAAATCCGGGTAGCGTCGAATCGGACTGGTAAAGTGGCAATAGTCTTCTTCGGCCAACGCATAATGCCCCATATCATCCGGAGCATATTCCGCCTGTTTCATACTGCGGAGCAACGCGAAGTTGACCGCACGAGATTCCGGTTTCCCTTCAACCGATCGAATAATCTCCTGCAGCTCTGCACGACTCTGGACTTTGCGAAGAGTAATCCCGAGCCCCAGACAGAACTGTTCAAAGTTCCGCATTTTGAGTTCGTCCGGATCGCCGTGCACGCGTCGCAGAAACGGCAACCGCTTGCTTTCCAGCAGGCGAGCGACAGCAATATTGGCCGCCAGCATGAATTCTTCGATGATCTCATGACTTTCATCATGATGACGCTCATGCGCACCGGTGACGCCACCTTCTTTGTCGAAATCAATCTCGACCTCCGGAATGCCCATTGTCAGCGCACCATTTGCAAATCGTCGACGACGCAGCAACATGGCCAACTCAAACATCAGGTTCAGAAGCTTCCTGACCGGGGCTGTGACATCGGCCACCTGCTGTTGCGGATTCCGGATGATGGGCATCACTTCTTCATAAGCGAATCGACGCACCACTTTGATCGCAGAATTGGCGACGTCCGTCCCAACAACACTTCCCTCAGCGTCAAACTCGATAAACATCGACTTTGTGTAACGCACCTGATCCTGCTGCAAGCTGGCCAGTCCATTGCTGATCAACTCGGGCAGCATGGGAATCACATGCCGCGGCAAATAGACACTGGTCCCTCGCTTACGCGCTTCTTTGTCGAGAGGACTACCGGCCTGAACGAAGTGAGCCACGTCGGCGATATGGACACCCAGATGCCAATGGCCATCGTCCGATCTTGTCAGGGAAATAGCATCATCGAAATCACGAGCCGTCGCGGGATCGATTGTGACGATCGTTTCACCCGTCAGATCGACTCGTCCCGAGAGATCCGTCTCCTTGAAGAGTTCCGCCTGCCGCCGTGCTTCAGCGAGCGCGTCTTCTGGAAACTCGTGCGGCAATCCGAGGCTATGCACAACCGTCATCGTGTCGATGCCCGGATCACCGCGTTTGCCGAGAACCTCGGTCAGCACCGCTTCTCCCGGACGACTCGCGGTCGGGAAACGCAGCATTTCAATCACGACTTTATCGTTCGGCTTCGCACCTTTGGCTCCAGGATCGCCAACGTGAATCGGCGCCGTGAATGCGGTCCCGTCGATCTGAACGAAGCCCTGATCACCGGATTCGATGTATGTGCCAACAAAAATGCTGGTCGCGCGATCGACGATTTTTTCGATGATCCCACATCGCTGGCCATTCGCACGCCGCTTGGCCGACACACGAACCAGCACATCGTCTCCGGTCTGGGCATCTCTCACATCGCGGGGGGCCACATAGATATCGTTATCTTTTTGCGATGGATCTTTCTGGGCAGGAATCACGAACGCCGCGCCGCTGCTGATCTTGCGCAGTACTCCAGCGACCAGCCCGGCACTGCCGCGAGGACGAAGTCTTCCTTTCTTGTCCTGACGAATGCGCCCTGCTTCGATTAATGTGGCCAGTGCGTCTTTGAATTCAGCAAATTGCGGTTTCGAAACCTGCATTGACTTGGCCAGAATCGAAGTCGTCACCGGTGCGTAATCAACGGCGTTGATGATGGCCAGAATGCGTGATTCGAGCGAGGACTTGTCGCGTGAGTTGCCCATGGGTTCACCTTTATGAACATTGTCAGAACAACGTCACCAAACCAAAATTGGCGAGCGGCAGGGCGTCAGCCCTCCGAGCACTGCGTATGAGACTCGGAGGGCT
>CANHVD010000537.1 GCA_947463775.1 Planctomycetaceae bacterium
CGGCCAATGCAGGCCAACTGGTGCGTGCTCGAGCTGCTCGACCCAGAACTCGGCCAACCGAGCTTCCGAAAGCTCCGCTGAACTTTTGGCGGGCGAACCTGGCGTTCCAACAGCCTGCACAGCGTCGCCTTCGGCAGTGTTCGCCAGGACCAGAGTTAAGAGTGTGTTCGCAAGTTGCTGAACATTCGGGCCGGAAAGGACGCTTCCCATCGGAATGCTGAGATGCAGTTCACTTTCCAGACGATTCATCAGTTCCACGGCCATCAGCGAGTCGAGCCCTAAATGGGTCAACGGCGTATTTCGGTCGACCTGGGATGCCTCAATACCAAAGACGCGAGCAACCTGTTCCGCCAGGAATTCTTCAATGACCGCAGCTTGCTCGCCAGGAGCGGCGACGCGAACCCGTGTTGAGACAGTTCCTCCGGAACGGTGATTCGATTTTTCGCGGAAGAGAGGCGTGTACATCGGCATTGATCCGAGCGCGGGGCTGAATCTGGCCAGCTGTTCCCAGTCGGCTTTCGCCACGCAGATCTGCGGTGCCGTACGCTGCATGAGTTCGCGCAGGGCGCTCACCGCATCCGGAACGAGCAAAGACCGGAAGCCAAGTTTGTCGAGATACTCTTTTGCCTTGATGTTTCGTTCGAGATATCCCGATCCGCCAATCGCACCCCAATTCACCGTCAGCGCGGGAAGGCCGAGGGAGTTTCGATACGATGCCAGAGCATCCAAAAAACAATTGGCGGCGCTGTAATTTGACTGTTTCGTTGTGCCGATCAGGGCGGACACAGACGAGAAGCAGATAAAGTGATCCAGCGGCAAATCGGCCGTGGCTTTGTGGAGATTCCATCCTCCGAGCATTTTCGGGTGCAAGACACTGTTAAATCGATCGGTATCAAGTTCGTGAATGAACGTGTCGTCCAGAACCATGGCGGCATGCACGACTCCACGGAGCGGTGGGAACTCCTTTCCAATTCTCGCAATTGCCTTGCAGACATCGTCCGGATTGGTCACGTCGGCCCGAACATCCATCACTCTGACGCCGGAAGCTTTCAGCCTCTCCAGATCAGCGGCAATCTCAGCACGCGGCCCCGTGCGACTCATCAGCGCCAGATTGCGTGCCCCCTCGGAGACCATCCATTTGGCAATGTCCCAGCCAAAGCCGCCGGCACCCCCCGTGATCAGGTACGTGGCTTCGGCTTTCAGCAAGTGACCGGATTCGCTGCACGGAGCGATGGGGATCTGCTTGCAGGAAAACGAGAGGACGTTCTTGCCCACATGCTTACCCTGAGCCATGTATCGAAACGCATCGACTACCTGGGTGACAGGAAACACCTTACTCGGCAAGGGACGGTAGTCGCCTGCCGCAAACCGCTGTGCCAATTCATCGAACATTGAAGCGACGTAATCGGGTTTGGCCCACAGATGCTGAGCAAGGTCGATCACGAAGTAGGAGATGTTGTCCTTGAGCGCATTAAGTCGAACCCTCGTATTCCCATAGACATCGATTTTGCCGATCTCCAGGAAGCGTCCAAACGGGGCAAGGACCGAAAGACTTTTCGGAATGAATTCACGCGCGAGAGAATTCAGGACAGCATCAACGCCGCGTCCGTTTGTGATTTCCATGATCTGATCTGCAAACTCAAGAGTTCGCGAATTCAGAACATGCGGCACTCCCATCTCGCGAAGCATCGTGCGTTTCTCGACGCTCCCGGCCGTGGCAAAGATTTCCAGACCAAGACGCTGAGCGACTTGAATGGCTGCCATACCGACGCCACCGGTACCGGCATGGATCAGGATGCTTTCACCCTTCTGCATTCGCGCCAGTTCATTCAGCGCGTAGTGGGCGGTCAGGAAAACGGTCGGCAGTGTTGCAGCGTCATTGAATGACATGCGTTTCGGAAGCGAAAACACTTTCCTGCGATGCACCGTCACAAACGAGCGGAAAGAGTATGGTGCCAGACCAGTGACACGATCACCGGGAACAAGGTCTTTGATGTTCTTTCCGACCCGTTCGACGACTCCCGAAAAGTCGTCACCGAACCACAACAGATCCACAGGATCGCCGGGGTACATTCCCATCGCCTTCATCAGGTCGCGGAAGTTAATCCCGCCAGCCATCACGCGGACTTCAATTTCGTCGGCCTGCGGATCGGTGCGATACGTTTCATTCAGCGACAGCCGTGTGAGCACTCCCGGCTTTCCGGTCTGCAAGCGATAGGGAGTAATGATCCCGTTCGCTTCGACCGCGTTTCGCGACCGTAGAATCAGATCGTCTTCCTGCACGGGCCGCAAACGATTGACGAATCGCAGGCGATTCCGCAACGCGATTTCTCGTTCGCTGCTTTTAAGTGTGATCTCATTCAGCAACGCTTCGATCTCAGACGTGTCAGGTTTGTGATCGAGATCAATGAGGGTCCAGTGAAACTGCGGCAGTTCATTGTTGGCAACGCGCAGGAAACCGATCAAGGGCGACGATGCAAGTCCGCTTGTCGGATCGTTGTCGAGCACTACCTGCGCGCCGCGCGAAACAAAGACGACCGTCGGAGATTCTGACAGTTCCAAAGATCGCAAAACCTGCGCCAGCCGCAGAGCACTCAGGACGCCGATTTGCTGGGCTTCCAGAAGAGACTGATTCTTCAGCAGCCTTGCTGCGGAATGGTCAAGGCTCCAGCAGTGAATCACGGTCGTCAGATTGCCGCCTTGCGCGAGACAATGTTCGATCACGCGACGCAGATCCTCCGCGGAGTCAGCCGGTATCAGGAATTCTGTGTCGCTCAGTTGGCGGAATTTTTTTCCCGGACGAACCTGAATAGCGGTCTGTCCCCGTCCAGCGATTTCTGAGACTAACCGCTCGGCGACACCGCGTTTATCGGCGAACACCAGACAGGTATCTTTCTGCAGACTGACAGAATTCGTTTCAGCAGGGGCATCAGGCAGAGGCAACTCCTCCCACTGAAGCTGGTAGAGCCCCGTATCTGTACCGTCTGTACTTCGCTTTTGCTCAACTTGTGCGGCGCGGAATCCCAGTACGTCGGCGATTCGATTTCCGTTCACGTCATATACGAAGATGTCGCACAGAATCGACTTTGAATCGCGCCGCCGTAACCTTGCGTGCGCCCAAAGCTCCTGTGGAATACTTGCCTCGTACAACTGAACTCGCCGAATGGATTCTGGAAGAAAGAAGAAATCCGGAACCACCATTGTGGTCATGACTTCGCGTGTGCCGTGAGTCGCCTGAAAGCAGGCATCAAGAATGGCAGGATGAAATCGGTAATCATTGGCCGATTCGGCGATCGAAGCCGGCACAACGATTTTCGCCAGTGATTCACCGGGCTGACACCAGACCTGCTCAATCTGAGAGAACACCGGACCGAATTGGTAACCCATCAGTCCAAGTTCGGCATACAGTTGTTCGTGAGTGACTTCGTGACCAACACGCTCACGGATTTCAGCCAGATCCACAACATCGGTGAAGGGCAAGTCTGACGAAACAAGCACCAGTCGGCCGGATGCGTGAAGCTCCCAGTCCTGCTTCTCGTCCACTCTGCCAAAGATTCTGAACGTTCGGTCTTCAGGATCAAAGGTAACCTGAATTGTCGGCACCGCATCCTGAGAAACAAACAATGCCTTCAGCAGTTCGAGTTCTTCGACCGCATACGGTTCTTCAGGAAACAGTTCACGGGCGATAGCGAGACCAATCTCCGCAAATCCGGCGGCTGGAAAGACCACACCATCCCAAAGGCGATGATCCTGCAGATACGAAAGAACTCTCAGGTCAGCATCGAACTGCCATGTTGGGCGGGCCGATGAAAGCTGTCGGTGAAGAAATTGGTGACGAACGGGAAGCAATCGTACCGCCAGATCACTGTGATCCAGCCAGTGCGATTCGTGGCGCCACGGATAACTCGGGAGCTTCACCAAATGACCGGCCGATTGATTGACGGCAGCCCAGTTGATTTTCACCGCACCAATATGGAGCTGTGCGAGATTGGTAAGTATCTGCAAGGACTCATCCGTTTTGCGTGACAATGAATGCAGCACGCAACCGTCAGTCCCCTGAGCCGTCAAAGAATCATTCAGTGAACTCTGCATTGACGGATGTGCGCCAACTTCCAGAAAAACCGTTGCCCCCGTTTGTATGCACTTTGCAATTGCCGGCTCAAAGAGGACTGGCCGTCGCACATTGTGCCACCAATAGTTGGCATCCAGTAATTCTCCTGGATAGACGCCACCGGTGACTGTTGAGACAAACAGGATGTCACCCGATTTCGGTTTGATCGATGCCAGGCTTTCCAGCAATTGATCTCGAATGGGATCCATCTGGTGTGTATGGAAGGCATAGTTCACCTTCAACCACCTCATAAAGCGGCCTTCACGCTCAAGCCGTTCGCCGATCAACTCCAGCGGGGCTGTATCGCCACCAAGTGTCACCAGTCCAGGACTATTGATAGCCGTAATATGGATTCGATCTGCCAGATCGCCAATCATTTCACGAGCTTCTCGCGGACTGATTCCAGCTGCGAGCATACGACCATGGCCGGCTGTGGTGTCCTGTAGGCGACTTCGATGATAAATGACGCGAACGGTGTCTTCGAGAGACAGAATCCCCGCGCAAAAGGCCGCCGCCACTTCGCCGACACTGTGCCCGACGACTCGAGTTGGCTTGACACCCCA
>CANHVD010000538.1 GCA_947463775.1 Planctomycetaceae bacterium
GGTGTCGAAGGGCCAATTTCAGCAGTCGACCCACTGGGTGCCTATATTGAAGTTATGGGGCACCGGATCAATATCGCCTCGACTCTGGAGATTCCCGGAGCAACTCCGGTTACCGGGACAACATTCCTTGGCAGCGACATTCCGAAACTGCTGGATGCCAACCGCACAGGAGTGAAGAAATCCATCATCGGTGCCACACTGGCCGCTGATTACACGATGGCGAATGGTGTTGACACCAATGCTGCGGCTCCGGGAACGGCTTTCCGCGTGAACTTCATTGAGCTGGCGGAAAACGTTCTGGTGATTCCACTTGCTGTTGAGAATCCGATTAACCCAAGTATCGAAGCCCGTATGTTCCCATTCATTGGGAATGCCACGGTCCCGAATGCTCTGGTTCCAAGTCCGGACACGCGGTTCGCGGGAACGTGGACTGATGTCGGTGGTGAGCCAATCGTGATTCGCAACGTCGCAACCGATGGATCAACACGAGCGGCTAATCGCAGTTTTGTGGATGCGACAGCCACGACTCCTCGCAAGGAAGTCGTCACCGTCAATAGTGCCAACGGAATGCTGTATACCATCATCGGCTACTATGCCGACAGTGATGGGAAGTTTTACGCTGTCGATGGTGCATCGGAGTATCATCCGGCAGGCACGGTTCGTATCCAGCAGGCGAAGGCACGTCAGCGTGATGGCCAGTTTACGATGGATATTCGTGGTCAGGTGAAGCCTGAAGGTGGAGACGCGATTCCGGCCAATGCCGTGATCGACGCCGGAGCTGCGGGCATCTTCACTGTTCCGACGACGGCTGCAATTGGCTTTGTTCCTGTGGGTGGAACACCGCCGGCCGGAGCAGACATCGGTCGATTCCGTCTGACTCTGCGAACAGGCAACGAAACGGCCGCGACGATTGCTCCAGAGAGTGTGACTGGGGCTGCTACGTCGCTGACTCGAAACGCAATTCTGGCACACACACGGGTCAGCGATATTCGTGATGTCACGATTCCTGCGAACATTCCAGTTGCTCCTGATGCCGGTGCAGCAGCTCCTGCCACTGCAGTGGCGTCTTTGCTGCAAACAGCCAATGGGACGACAACTCTGGCTCCTGGTGTCACCGGGTCTGTGGGAGTGCGTTTGGCTCAGCAGCGAGTTGACCTGGCGGTTACGGCTCCGGGTGCGTTGTTCGCGGCTGATTTCCGAGCACTGTTGGCTGCTAATCCTGTGCTGGGATTGGCAATCGATCCTGCGACGATTGTGGCCACCGCAACGAAAGCGGGAGTTGTCACGACTCTGAATCCGGCCTTCGTAGCGTTTCCGGATCCGGCCGTTGCTGGTGGAGTTTTGCTGGAAGGTGGTTTCCGTGGTCAGTCGGCTCTTGATCTGGCAGGCCAGACGATCAGCGTGAAGCTGGTCAGCGGAACGCAACAGGCGACGGTTATCTCCGGAGCCTTCAGCACAGGTCTGACCTTCAGTAACACTTCGCCGGGCACTGTCCCGACTCCAGTTGTTCCTGCCAACACCGTCGTCATCGGACGCGATCCAGGGGCGGGAGTTCCTGTTGAAGGATTCGCGGCTCAGGTGACCGGCAATGTCACCATCGCCAACAGAGTGGCCAATCAGAGCCGTCTGGACATTACCATTGCTAACGTCCCGGTTGCTGAATTCGTCAACCGAACCGGTTTGTTTGTGAATGGTGTGGTTCCTGCGAATCTGGATGTTTCGGCCAGCGGTTTGACAGCCGAGTTTCTGGATGCCAATGGGAACATTCTGGCGGTGTCACCGTACTTTACGGGAGCTTTCCAGAGTTCAACTCTGGTTACGCTGTCACTGAGTGCTCGTGACGCGAATCTTGCAACGGTCCTGCGTACCGCGACTCAAGTTCGCATCGTGCAGAGCATCGCTCAGGGTAACACCTTTGGTACTCTGGACCTTGTCACTCTGCCGATTACCGACAACGCAACGGCTCAGATTAATCCGATCCAGGTTAATCAGGTCGCTGGGTTACCATAACGACTGGCATGGCAACATGCCTTTAGAAACCTGAAGGCTGCCGGGATCAGAAATGATTCCGGCAGCCTTTTTTTGTTGGACGTTGATCTGGGACGCTCGATGGTTGATGAGATCCAGCGACGGAAAGCAGCCGTGGAACAGGATCTCCGGAAGGGTTTGTGAGTACTGCCGAACAGCCCCGGATATTGCACCTCGACGCATGCAGACTGCTCTGGACTGGCCAATCGATGACTCGAAAGTGAGCGGAACTTGATGACGATCTGCGACATCATCATCCTTGTCAGCAGATCCTGATCGGTAGCTCATCAAGTCGTCGTTTCGCAGATGCGACAACTCACCGATGGGTGAACTGTTTTCCGGTTCTGCAGGAGACGAAGTGCGCGGGATAGAATCGTTGGAAAGACAACCGATTGATGCCTATGAACGCTGATGGTTCATGAAGTCCAGCGGCAACTCGATCCAAAGATCTTGTCGAACAGCGCCGGCATTGAAGTTCACCTCCGCAGACGTTTCCATTTCTCTTCCTTCTCTGCGGCAGTTAGCGTTGATTAGTCTTGATGAGTGTTGCAAACGATATATTCTCGACGGTCATAACTCTGCTGACGTTTCTATGCGACAACCGAAAACTATTACTGTTTCATCACCTCCATGTTGTGCTGCTCGCATCACTTCGCGCTGAACCTGTTTTGCAGAGAGACGGATTTCCATCCGCTCAGTATCGCTTGCCAGCGGCTGTTCTTCACAGAAGCCGCCAGCCATTTCATTGTCAACAGGTGAATGCGACTGTTGCAGCAGCGGTTGGTATTGCAGAGCCGCACGACCGCAGAGTTACGGTCAGGTTCTCTCTTGCACGAGGTTTCATGAAGGATGAACTTGGGACCAAAGTCAACGCGACTCAGGGCGCTGTCGTTCAGGGTGACATATCAGCGAATGAAGTCACTGCCGCGAAAACTGACAACGGGCCACTGGGATGCAGGCCCACGGACTGAAAACATCTCGATGTGTCACTGTTCGTGATTGAGATTCTCGACGGGACAAAGATGTGACACATTTGGCCTGAGAACTGCAGAACCTTCGTCGGAGTGATCTTGTCTTTATCCGCCCTGCCGAATCCCGGTCATCACGCCTCAACGGCGTTACTTGTCTGCAATTCTTCAGGGTTCAATTTCGACAGCAGCAGAATCTTCCATGCCGGCGTCGTAAATCAACCGCTTGACGAGTTAAGACGCAGGCAGACGTGGTGTGCAGAGTTGCCGTCGGCTCAGCAGAGTCTGGCAGACGGCCTCATTGGGCCGCGTTCTTCTTTGGCCTGGTTGAACTTTGAAATCGATGCATCTCCAGGTGTGAATTCGAATTTTGAAATCAATTTCGCTGCTCATCAGGGATATGGCACAGCATGTTCTGAATAGGTTTTGAGTCTGAGCGTCGTCAGCGTGTGATAGGCAAGTCGCAGGCTACTGAAATTGCCGCGGCAATATGAGCCTGCGCGAAATGAAGTGCGCAGGTCAGAAACTTCGAAGTCAACGAACTGAAGTCGTTCATGGAAAGTTCAAACCAACGGGAGAGCCGTGTCGTTCCTCAGGTCTATCATGAACCCTTCGCGATTCGGCACCGCGGGCTCTTGCAGGTCAGCCGGAGGAACGCCCCCGGTTGCATCTCCCCTGCGGCTTTTCACTGGAAGACTATATGTTCCCATGACCGATAGAAGACCGCGATGCTCTATATAGGGCGAAGCATCGCACGATGATGTGACAAGGTGATCGCTGAAGGATCGGCTGGCGAATTCTCTGCGATCACTCCGGCGGCCAACGTGAAGATGCCGAAGCCGGAAGGTTGGCAACGACCAATCAGTTTCGGATGCGAAGAGGCCGGATCATCAGCACTGTTTGTGTCCAGATCGATCGCCGGGAGCGTGGCAAAAGAGCCAAACCGCTCCCGGATCGATGAATCGGGAGTCGACCGGAGCGTTCTCATGAGCCTCTGCAACGTCACGTTGGCGTCACGGGACGTTACTGCAACTTCTTCGTCATGCACTGAATAAGATACTTTACCGTACGTTCAATGACGACGATCTGAAACGCGATTCGTTCCAGCCCAAATGGGTGTTTGACGATGTCTTCAAATTTGGCAAGGCGTTCGATGACGTCGCCCACACAGATGTTACCCAGACAGCCTTTCAGGCGGTGGAGGGAGCGACCAAGGCGTTCCAGATCCTTCTCCGCGATTGCGCCATGGATATCACTGAACTGAAGCGGCACCGTGCGTTCGACAATCTCAATCAGTTCTCGAACCTGCGTGGAGTCGTTGTTGCAGGATTCGATCAGGTCGTCCCATTTCAGTGAGAATTCAAGAAGCATCTCTGCAGCTGGTATGAACTCCTCAGTCCTTTCAAATGCCAGATGAGTAGAGACGGTCTCAATCAGGCAGCGTCTTGTGAATGGTTTGGCCAGATATCCATCCATGCCATTCGAAAGACACGTGACAGCATCCTGGGACATCGCATTGGCCGTCGTGGCAATAATGGGAAGTCCGGAAAACCAGTTCTGACTGCCCCGAATCAGTCGAGTTGTTTCGAAGCCACCCAACTCCGGCATCATCACATCCATCACAATGGCATCAACGCTTCTGGGCGGCATTGCTGA
>CANHVD010000539.1 GCA_947463775.1 Planctomycetaceae bacterium
TGGGTTGCTGTCAGGGCGTGGCTACACGCATCGTCTCTCGCGTATCACGCGTCTGATGGCTCTCACGTCCACTTCGATGGGTTGATTCAATCAGGCACTGTGACAAACTCTCACGCGGAGTCGTGGAGAACGCGGAGAATTACTAATGACGAAGCTTCCTTGAACACACAAACTCCGCATTTCTGCGCCTCCGCGTGAAACAGAATCCCTCGCCACGCGGCTGCCGAAGCAACTGAGCGGGGAGTTGAGCGTAGAGCAGTTACACGACTTTCGCAGAGGCGAGGAGTTCGCGGAGGAAGTTTTGTTTGAGCATCCTTTTGGCGTCTGTTTCTTCGTCGAGATTTTCCTTTTTTCTCAGTGTGCTCCGCGACTCCGCTTGAACAAATTCGCAGAATCATCACCAAGCCGGGAGATACCATTGTTTCTGGAGAAGTGTCGAGAGAGGAACTCGATGAGATTACCGGGTCGATCGTAGATGCATCCATGAAGATCGATCGCGCGCTTGAACCCGGTTTACTGGAATCTGTGTATGAGCCAGTACTGGCGAAGGCGTTTGCAAATCGCGGGTTAACGGTAGAACGACAGAAAGTGATTCGATTCGAATATGATGGCATAATCTTTGACGAAGGCTTGCGAGTTGACCTGCTGGTGGAGCACGATCGTTATCGTCAAACTGCAGTCCTTAGACTCACTGGCTCCAGTTCACCGTAAACAGTGGCTCATGTGCCTTCGTCTTCTAAAACTTCCGGTTGGATTGCTCATCAACTATGGTGCCGCCACATTGAAAGAAGATCTCCACCGTATCGTAAACAATCTGCCTCCCGCCGCGCCTCCGCGTGAACCAGGCATGACATTAAACGAAGCCCTCGTCTAAGAAGCCGCTCTGTCGTGGTTCGACGAAATGGGGTACGCGGTCGAAACGGGGCCCGACATTGCTCCGGGCGAACCGGCTTCGGAACGAACCACGTTTGGGGACGTGATTCTGGTTGGTCGACTGCTCGGGAAATGCTGAATAACCCATTGTTAGATGCGACACTCCGGAAGGACTGCAGAACGCAGTTTTCTACCGAAGCTGAGTGGTCGATTTTTGCGACACGATTTGAGCACCCCGAAAGGGCACGGCTGCAAAACAGAGACATCGCCAGCATGGCGTCGAATGTTGCAAACCGCACGTAAGACGGCTGGAAAAGAAAAAGCGCCGAGAGGGATACCCTGGGCGTTTGCGGTTAACTGCCCGGTAAGCGGTAGTCCGCTGATTTTGAGAAAGTTTCCGGTAGGAACTCTCTTCATAACCATTCGAAAAATGTCGCGTAGTTTTTGATGATGGAAGTCGTTTAAGCATAGTTGTTTATGTTTTGTTTAGTTTGGCAGGCCAATTGGCCGTCTGCTGGTCGTGACGGCTTACTGGTTTCCTGTTACGTCCCCCACGACTGTAAAAGATGGGTCGAATAATATAAGGTGCAAGCCACGGCGTGCCGCTCAGCACTGAAAGGGCGACATGCCTGTGAGTGACTCATGTAATCTTCACCCTGTCAGGCTATACTACTCGCCGGCAAGCGCACTTTTATCTCCATCTGACTCGATGCACATTCCGATCGAAATCAGATTCTGTGTCTGGAAGTTCGCATGTATCGCTCACGTGTTGTCCTTTTCGCTGTCTGCATAGCCTTTTCGTCGGTCTGTTTCGCGGCCGACAGGCTTCAGTTCCGCGGGCCCAATGGCAGTGGCGTTACGAATGAGAGTATTACCCCGGAGAGTTAGAGTGCGGATGAAAACCTGCTTTGGCTGACGGCACGCTGTTTATCCGATCGAGCAAAACTCTCTACGCCATCGGCAGCAAGTGATCGCCTGCGGCAAGGGTTTCGCAAATCATCAATGACAGCCCGCCTTTACCATCGCGAAAACAGAAAGTCAGCTGGTGAGACTCGCCGGGGGCGAGTCAAAGATTCCAGGTGCCTCATTAACCGGTGCATCACCAGTGACTTCCATGCTCGAAGGTTTCTCCATTCATTGTGAGAACCCCCCGATGAGAGCTCGCGGATGATCAGCCAAACCCATTTCTCAAGATCCTTATCCATTGTTGATTTTTTCGTTATTTTGGTACCAGAAAGACCACATGCCAACGAATCCTTCCAGCTTGTTCGCCGCTCTGATCTGCATTACATGTCTTGCGCCCAGCGCATCGGCGAGCATCTTCATCGTGACGAACCTCAAGGATGCGGGGGCCGGCTCACTGCGGGCCGCAGTGGCCAGTGCCAATGAAACATCGGGGGTGGATGTAATTCGCTTCCGGGAGGATCTCAAGGGCAAAATCAAGCTTACCAGCGGTCAATTAGAGATTACGGGCCCGCTGACGATTGCGGGACCTGGCGAGACTCGGCTCACCGTGAGCGGTAGCAATGCCAGCCGAATCTTTATGATTCGACCTGACGTCGATGTGTCTATCAAGGACCTCACCATTGCTAATGGCCGTAATATTGTTCAGGAGAGTATTTCCATACTCGTCACACGTGGCGGTGCTATCCTGAACGACGGCGGAAAACTAAATCTCTGCCGAGTAACAATGTACAACAATGTGACGATCGATAACGTCAACTCAGACGTTGTGGGCGGCGGCGCCATTGTTAATACGGGTCTTGCTATGCTGACCGCGATCAACTGCCAGTTCATCGACAACGTTGCCTTTGGCGGGAAACGTTACGCTTTTGGTGGCGCTATCGGCAACGTTACTGAATCGGTGGCGATCATTAAAGACTGTACGTTTACAGATAACCTGGCCACCTCGGGTGTTACGAGTTATGGAGGGGCAATCGGCAATTTTGGAGGCAGTGAGTTGACTGTCATTGACTGCACATTTGACGAAAACGTCGCTCGTGGGATCGACTCCGGTGAGAAGGCATTTGGTGGCGCGATCGCCACTCGCCCCGGAACCGTGGATGGTTCAGGGAGCCTGACGATGATCGAGAATTGTCTCCTCATCGCCAATCTCTCCATTGGTGCGATTGGTGGAGCCGGACAGTCTGGTGCGGATGCCGGCGGGGGAGCGATCTACAACTTCGATTCGACGCTGGTCACGGCATCGAGCACCCTGCTGGAGAATGAAGCGGAGGGTGGCAGTGGCGATATCATAGGAGGTAGCGCATACGGCGGCGCGGTCCTCGCGGCGGGCACGGGCTCAAGCCTCGCGAAACAGGTAGAGATAAGACGCTGCCAGTTCTTCGGAAATATCGCATCTGGTGGAAGTCCGGGGAGTGAAATTGCTGGCGTAGCTCTTGGCGGTGCGCTGCACAATACCTCGTCCTGCTGGATGGACCTTCGTGAATCAACGATCTCCGGCAACTGGGCGGTTGGTGGCCAGCATGGCCAGGGCATCGGTGGCGGGGTTTACACGTCCGGGACTGTCACCGCCGACAAGCGGACGATTCGGAAGATCGTGGGGAACAAAGCCTCTACGAGTGACGATAATGTATTTGGGACTATCACGGCAGATTAGCCCACGCTCCTCATCGAAAGGACCTCTTTTCGTGACACCTCAAAAAATGTCTGGCCTCTTTCGATGACGGATGTAGCATGGAAATAGTGTTCTAATCATCGTGTGTGGAGATGCGGTCGGCACAGCGAAGAGGAACGACCACGCACTTCCCGAAATCATCTGCTGCCGGATTTGAAGGCAACACCCGATGAGGACTCCATCGCGAATTAGCAACTCGGAATATTCTTGCTGAGCAAGGTGGCGGCGAGGTGGTGAAACAGGCATTCCCCTTTCAGGGGCCGTATCCGTTTCTTAAAGAGCTCATGAGTGTTTGCTATTGGGTTGCTGATCACTGCGGCCGTTGTGGGCGCGATTGGAGTTTTGGTTGGAGCTATCCAGGCTGTGCTATTGGGGTTGGTACCGCAACGTCCTGCGATCCAGCCTCGCAGGAGCAATCGGCGGCGCTGTAGGCGGCATACTCGTCCTGTTTCTGGGTACCGTTGTTGCCTACTCACTACTTCCACAGCATTCTGTTCACACCGAATTCGGCGCAGCTACTGTTCCAAATATTTCTGAGGAAGTCCTGATTCCAGCGTTATGGGCGTTTGGTGTCCTTGGTTCTCTCGTTGGCAGTGCTGTTGCCGCGTGGTCGCAGAAGACCTAAGTCGTCACCGTAGTCCTGCAGCGGGCAGGTTGGTTGTGCATGCACTCTCAGAACGACGGGCGGTTAATAGTCCTCATTCAAACTCAACTTCGCAGCGAGCCTCGCATCGCTGAACTTTTGGTGCTCCGGTGACAGCGTTCGATCTGAACACTTAAGTCAGTTCTCTCAGTTCTCGCGCAAAGGTGCTAAGACGCAAAGGAAGGTATAAGTGTTCGGTGTGTTGAATTCTTTGCGGCTTTGCGCCTCTGCGTGAGACCGTGATTCAGTGGCGGACCTGTTCTGTCGAACTGAGCATTGATCCATGCTCGGCCAACTCCGGATTTCAACCATTTCTCCTGAGACTTGGCTGCAGCGCGAGTTTTATTCTGCTCTCTGTGAAGCACAATCCATGGACCCGCATTTCGCGAGGTGTACTTTCCCGGATTGGGCAAAGGATCGTTGTGTTCTTTCAGACTTCGATCCAAGTCGGAAGTCTGCCCAACGTATCGCTTCCCGGAATTCTCCGAATGCAACACA
>CANHVD010000540.1 GCA_947463775.1 Planctomycetaceae bacterium
AATCCCCCCTCATCCGGCGTAACGGCCACCTTCTCCCCCCGAGGGGGAGAAGGGACTTTGTGCACGTGGCAAACATTGATCAAAAGCAACTTCGGTGAAGCCGACTCTTCAAACATGGCGTTGTCCAGTTAATCAAGGCCGCCAGAAGAATAATTAACCTCCAACTCAGTCCGAAGACGTCTGGCGAGGTTCACAGCATCGACAGTATCGCCATGCAGACAGATTGTCTCCGCCTTGAGTCGAATTCGGATTCCGTCAATGCTCGTCACCTGTTGTTGTTGCACCATGGTCAACGCTCGCTGAATCACAAGATCCGCATCATGCAGGACGGCCTCTGAATGTTCTCGGGACACCAGAGTGCCATCAGCCTGATAGTTTCGATCGGCGAAGATTTCACTCCGCGTCCTCAAACCCAACTCTCGGCCGGCATCAATCAGGCAACTTCCGGAAAGACCGAACAGCCAGGCTTCCGGGGCAAGGGCGCGAACTGTTTCCACCACCGTCAAGGCGATCTCATGATCGACGGCGGCCAGATTGTATAGGGCTCCATGAGGCTTCACGTGGGACAACGAAACCCCCGCCGACTTCGCCACCGACAGCGACAACTCCAACTGTTGACTGACCATCTCCCGAATCTGCGAGTTCGTCATTGGGATGATTCGGCGGCCAAAGTTCGCACGATCGGGGTAGCCGGGATGTGCACCGAAGGCGACGCTCAAATCTCGGCAAGCGTCGGCCAGGTGTTTCATTCTCTCGGGGCTTCCGGCATGCGCTCCGCAAGCCACGTTTGCCGAATGGATCCACGGCAGAATTGCGAGATCCAGCTTCAGCCCGGCGTCACCGTCCAACTCACCCAAATCACAGTTCAAATCGATTTGTTCTGAGTGACTCACGGAGCACTCCCTTTTGGTTCCGTCATTCGTTCTGAAATCCGGACACCAGGCATCAATCCAGACATTGTGATCGCATGGTCAAGATCAGCGCGTTGCTTCTGAAACAACGTTCGAGCCTCCTCCATGGTCGTTTCGACAAACCGCAAAAACTGACCGGGGCGAGCCTGAGCCGCCAAAGGAAGATCAGCACTAATCACATGGGCGATGCGTCGATAGCCGCCGGTCGGAGCACTATCGGCCATCAGCAAAATTGGTCGACCATCCGGAGGCAATTGCACGGTCCCCATGGCAGTGCCCTCCGACAACATGTCGCTGGTGTTTTCCAGAATCAGGGGCGCAGCTGCGAGCCGATATCCCATGCGATCAGATTGCGATGTGATCAGAAACGACTCATCCCGGAACCTCAACTGACTCTCCGCCGACATCATCGAAGAATGTTGGCCAGGGAGAACTCTGAGTGTGACCACATCTCCGGCAGGCAACGCAAGCGGTCTCACGAACCACGCCGGAAACGAAATCGCAGCACGCTCGTTGACGAAAGCCACATCCGGTTCCGCAGTGTTGAAATCCCCGACCGGCAGTTCGTCACCGGTCTTCAAAGCTCGTCCCCGTAAACCGCCAAGTTTAGAGCTCAGCAGAGTCGACCGGCTCCCCATGATCTCGGGAACGCTGAATCCTCCCGCCACCGCCAGATAACACCGGCACCCTCGCTGCGCTGTCTGAAAACGAATTCGAGTTCCCGCAGACACATGAACTGGCTTATTCTGTGGAACGCTAAGCTGCTCCAAATTGGTTGTGATCGGAGAAAACTCTCCCCCGGTAATTGCAATGAGAGTCGGGGACAGGAACTCCAGTTCGTCACCACTCAGAGTCATCTCCAGAGTCGCGGCTGTCGGTAAGTTTCCAACCAGCCGGTTAGCAAGTTCATGCGAGAAGCGATCCATTGCGCCCCCGGTGGGTACTCCAAACTGGCGAAAGCCAGGACGCCCCAGATCCTGAACCGTCGTCAACAGACCCGCGCGAATGACTCGGACGATACTCATTGCTCATCCTGCCATCTATGAAATTCATCAACGCTAATTGGAACGAAGCGAACCTGATCGCCAGCCGTTAACAGGCAAGGCCGAGTCAGCTCTGCCCTGAACAGACTAAGCGGAGTTCGCCCGATAACATTCCATCCTCCGGGAGTTTCCTGCGAATAAATACCGGCCTGGGTCCCGCCAATCGCAACTGATCCCCGCGGCACTTTGAGACGCGGCGAACTTCGGCGAGGTGTCGCCAGTTCCGTCGGCAGTCCCGACAGGTATGGGAAGCCGGGGGAGAATCCTATCATGCGAACTGAAAATTCAGCGTCACAAAATCGTCGGATCACGTCATCCCACTCGAGTTGATGCCGCCCAGCAACGTCGGCAAGATCCGGCGCAAATAATTCATCAAAGCAAACGGGGATCTCAATAATCGCAGGCGCCCCTGCAGGGAGGGCTTCAGTGCGGCTCAACGCCTGCTCGATTAACCTTGCGGCTTCCTGAAACGACATCCGGCTCAGGCAAAAATGCACGGTAATTGACGTGAACGCGGGCACAACGGCGGTGAAACGGGCTGCGAAATCCGAGGTACCGCAAGCATTGAGCACATGCGTCAATTGCCTCACGGACCGGCTGATTTCTGCGTCGTCAGCATTGCTCCAGTGGATGATCACAGCGGAATCACCAAGAGGCCGAATGGACGGCATCATGAATCTCAAGCCTTCCGTCGAAAAGCGGGAACGAAACGCGAACTTTGCAGATCATCGCTATCCCCGAGCTATCCCAGTTCCTCGTGCGTTTCGGCAAGATTTGCCGCATACGCGGATGCTTCCCGACTGTCAAGTTGGGGGAAGTGCGATTCCGGACGAACGAAATTACAGGCAAACGTGACCTTTCAGTCGATTGACAGACAGCCAAGTCTCTTTCTACAAAGAGAAGCTTGGAAGGGGCCATAATTGTTTTGTGGGGCTTGATTTTATAGATCGATTCCCGAAGAATGTTTTTGCTCCGTGGTGGCAGACGTAAGAATTTCAGGGATTTCCGGAGGTTTTAATGCTGACTGTGAAGAATTCTGTGCGAATTGTGGTTGCCGGCGCTGTAGCCGTCGCGATGTTCGTTATGACAGGCTCAGAAGCTTTGGCTCGCCCAAAGTACGCCAATGTCATGAACACAACCTACCCGGACCTTGCAAAGAAGAAGGGTACAGACGGCAAGTTGACTTGCGCTGTATGCCACCCAAAGACCGACAAGAAGGTCCGTAATAACTACGGTGCCGCTGTTGGTGGCAAGCTGGAAAAGAAGAACGAAACTGACGAAGCCAAGATCAAAGAAGCTTTGACCAAGGCTGAAGGCGAGAAGAGCGCTACTGAAGGCAAGACCTTCGGTGACCTGATCAAAGAAGGCGAACTGCCAGGCACAAGCGACGCAGCAGCTGCCAACTAAGCTGTTTTGGCCCGCTGGCTGATATCACAGGGCGAGGTTCCTGATTAGGAATCTCGCCCTTTTTTCGTTATTCTCTTCCGGAAGCGGCCCCGGATCGGGAAAACTGAATTGAAGACGGGCCGCGAACCGATTATCCTGCTCGTTTCGCTGATAACTTGCGTGGTTGAACATGCCGGTGCCGGGGAATCGTGACGGTGAGGGATCCGTCGTTTTCGTAATTTCTAAAGAAACGCCTTATTGCCATGAGTACGCTGAAGAAAAACAAGAGAATCAAACGCGCTGCGGTGCTGGAGCTGTACGGAGATCTGAAGCCCGGTCGTGGAAACCAGAAGGTTGAGCGCGGCAAGGCAAAGTACCTCGGCGGTAACGGTCGCAAGACGACGGGAATCACGAAGCGAGTCTACCGCAAGAATCTGAAGAAGATTCAGGTGCTCGAAAACGGAGCTGTTGTTCGACGTCGCGTTCCTGTGAGCCTCATCCGCTCCGGCGGGATTGTTAAGCCAGTTGCCAAAGACCCATTTGCATTGCCAGACGCTAACTGATCACTCTGGTGCAAATACTTGAAACAGAAAAAGGCCCGCGGATTTCCGCGGGCCTTTTCTATTTGAAGCTTGGGCTTATCTGAGTGCCGGCACTTCATTGTGCTATCAGGATCGATCTTTCAGGCCAGCACTTCATCAATGCGGCGACCGCCATTCACAACGGGCACCGGGCGTCCCAGCGGAGTCGTGTAGACTTTGTCTGAGTCGACTCCCATCAGAGAAAAGATGGTCCGCAACAGATCCTGAATGCCATAAGGATGTGTCGTCGGCAAGCTGGCCGTCGCATCGCTCGCCCCAACCACGGCTCCTCGCTTAATACCTCCGCCGGCCAGAATCACCGTCTGGCATTGAGACCAGTGATCTCGTCCGGCATCGTTGTTGATGCGAGGCGTGCGGCCCATTTCACCCATCATCACCACAAGCGTTTCATCCAGCAGACCTCGTTCATCAAGGTCAGAGATCAACGCACTGAAAGCTCGGTCCGTTGGCGGACACAACGCCTTTTCATGACTGGTGAAGTTATCAAAATGAGTATCCCAGCTACCGTGTTCAATACCAATGAACCGACTGCCGCCCTCCACCAGCCGACGCGCTAATAACGCGGACTGGCCGATTGAACTGTAGCCATAACGAGTGCGAGTTTCTGGTTTCTCAGCAGCCAGGTCGAAGGCCGCTCGTGCTTTTGGCGATGTCACGATTTCCATCGCCTTTTCATAAAACGCGGTCAGCTTCTGAGCAGGCCCGGA
>CANHVD010000541.1 GCA_947463775.1 Planctomycetaceae bacterium
GTCGATGGAGCTACGGGTGTACTGTACACCCGTCGCTCCATCGACGGGAACTCATGCGTCCTCAACGACACGGGTCAATGTGGGCCACAACGATCAGGAAGTCAACAGCGGGTTTCAGAATTGGGGAATCTTTGGCTGCTGTGTTTCCTGAATTTTTAATAGTTCCTGAGCCACACTCATTTGTTGTTTGAAGCTCTGCTGCCAAGTGTCACGCCATTCCTGAGGTATCTCGTCCGGCGTCAACTTCTGCATGTAATAGTGAATCCCGTCAAACTGTTCGAAATCACTGTACTCATCATCGATCTTCAGCAACGGTGATTGATTAATTCGAGCAACAAACCAGACATCTGATGCGCCCGGAAAAGAGGGCTCCGGCTCAATCTTCTTCTCGTAGTTGTACCAGTGGCGATTCGTCGTTACGCCAACAGTAAGGTTTGATGATGCACTGCTGGTGGTTGCAGTCGCGGCAACTTCGCCGAGCATGATCTCCCCACAACCCGGAGAAAATTTCAGCCCGGAGACGGTCATCCCCCCGGAGGGAACATGAGCGACTGATGTAGTCAGAAGCAAACGGCATTCAGTCAGATCGAAGGGATGTTGGTTCTTCACAGACACGGTCCATTGACCTGGTATAACGTAGGTCCACGATTCTCCACCCCTCAAATTTGCGTCAAATGTCAGCGTGCCCTCAGGACGAAATCTCAACTCGACTTGAACTCCCCGCAACTCAGGGTCATAAGCGGTGGCAATGCTCTGACGAACTCCCCACGGAGTTATCGGGACACCAATCCGAAACGCATCCGGCTCTTCCTTCAACAAATTGGGCTGAACCGAAAACGGAGCATAGCCAACGGCTGCCTCTGTTTGCCCCGAGTTGTACATCGCAAATCGAGAGTAGTAGTCGCTCCTGTCCGTCGACTTCTTCCGCAGTAACTGCAGATCCGTTTCCTTTCCTCGTACGGCCACTTGCGTGTTCCGCCCACCAGCCGACTGAAGCTGAATTTGTGCGACCTGAACCGCTCCTCCCGAACCTCCTACAATTACAGATTGCCAATGCAGATCGCCGCGACTGTTCCGTAAATAGCTTCCCAGTAACCCTGCGGCCATACACGCGATGGTCACAACGGAAACCGTATACGTCATGACTCGCCGGCGATTCGATCGAAACATCAGCAGTGCCACAACGCCCGAAAACAGCAGGTAAATACTGAAGACCGCCAGCACCATCAAACGAGTGTAGTTGGCATTCGAAGTGCCAACATAAGCACGGGGCAATTGGTCCGGTATTGAAAGCACGCTGTATCTTGAAAGTTGAGAAGACGCGTCCAGCAACTTCTGGACGGTCTGGGAATCATCCTTAGAGAACAATCCTCCGCTGTATTCACGAATCGATCCAACACCACAACGATACACCTGAAGCTCGTCCTGCAGAACGGCCGGCAATGACCTTAAAGGAGCAGCCTTCTTCAGGCGTTCAAGGACTTCCTTTGACGAGTCATGCACGAATACCGTTCCCCCCAGACACACCCAACGGCCAATCGCGTCCCATTGCGGATCATTCAGCATGTCGACTTTCGCCGTTTCAGAGAACAGCATTGCCTGAGCGACTGTCAGCGGTCCCGGATGTTGAGGAACCTGCCATGACTTTGCTGAGACTGGCTGCACGGACCGGCCAAAACCAAGCCGCGGTGTAAATCGATCGCCGACGGACCCTTCGGATTCCGGAGCCGACGTTGCAGACTGCTGTGAACCCGGAGCAACAGACGTTTCCGTCACGGGTAACTGCAGGGCTCGACCACCGTCATCGACAAACAGCAGATAGTTGACGTCTTCAGAAAAATCTTTGCCAGTCATCAGAGGCAATTGACGGGTCCAGAAATCTGTTGATCCATCCGTGTATGTGGCAACACAATCATTCCAATCCGACAATGCCAGCACAGACGAAAATCGTCTAACACTTCCCGGACCAACAAAGACATCCCCCAGATTGATCTCCCGCTCTGTCTCCGGTTCGCTCAAAATCAACTGGCCTTCCAGAACCTCATTTGACTGATTCGAAATCAGGAACGAAACCGGAACCGGGGCACCCGTCTCAACACGACCATCCCATCCAACAACCGCCTGAATATCCAGTCCCGGAAAGTCCGGCTTACCATCGTCGACTTTAACGGCCGCCTGTCCCATCACTGATGCTGGCAGTCCAACGCAGATCAGAAGCAGGATCAGCAGAGCCTGCGTCCAGGATGCTGGTGCGTTTGCTACGTCACGCATCAGTGGTTCCCCTTTGCAGCAGCATTCAGATACTCCAGACGCAGCGTGCGACTTAGGCGACGCAACAAGAGGACACTCACGAGTATGAGTGATCCGTGCACAACATAGAACATTGCCCATGGAGGATCATAAAGAAAACTGTTCGGTCGTCCCCAATACTGCGTTCCCAGAATCATGGCCGGAGATGCCGCCGCAATCGCCGGACCACTGCGATACAGGAGCTGATACTCACGCAACTCATGTACCTCACCCATCATCAAGCCAAAGGCCATAGGCAACACGCAAATGAGGACACCGTAGAGCACGACCACAAGAAAGAACGAAACGCTCTTCATCCACATTGCCAGGCACAGCGTCCGCTGCAGCAAATAAACCGTGACCGCCGTAAGGCTCAACACGATTGTCCCCTTCCAGCCCTCGCTGACAAAGTTCGCACTGGTCATCCGAGAATAGTTGTATGATTCCACTGCCTCACTGAGCGAGCTTGGAACAACCAATGACAAATTGAACCACGCGGGAAAGCCCAACGTCATCCCGGTTGAAAACAACAACACCAGGACAAAACACAGAGTATCCAATGAAGAAACAGACACCCTACGACCAGGAATCAAGGGTACTCGCAGATAAGTCGTGTTTCTGGAGTGCGAAAATAAAAGCGTTGCGATCAGCAGAGTTACCCCATGAATGGTATGACACGCCGTCATCAGCTCCGCAAAAAACCAGCCGTATAACTCACCACCGGAGGACATCGCTTTGAAGAACCGCAAGATCACGTCAATGTAGACTTTCCACACGAGAGCAACCGGCACAGCCATGAGAACAAGCCCCGTGCCCCATCGCAGCAGACCTTCAAAGCGTCTTAATTTGTCGTCGCGATTTTCGTAAAAGAACGCCAGTTCGGATGGTCGCTGGATGTGAAGCCGAAAGCGAAAACGCCGTTTGCGTTTACTGTCGCCTGCTCGAACAACTTCCCCGAACGTACTGTTGTCACGAATGATGCCGTACAACGGACCAACAGAGATCGCCGCAAGAGCCATGCCCGTCACGGTCATCATGCCAAGAGCACACGAAGCAAACACGCTCGAAAAACTGCGGAAGTATTCGTCTTCAATCATTCCCGACGCGGAATACACGCCCTGCAGTAATGCCGGAAACGGAGTGACCACAAACGGCTGATACGGAATCGGGGCACACCCCAGAGCACACAGAAAGATTCCTCCTCCCACGACCAGCAGCATGGCCAGCACTTCATTGAAGTACAGCGACAGCCACAACATCACGACAGCCAGCATGATGCAGTAAAGCCAGACAAGAAAGAGATTGGCGATAAACGTGCTCCACTCAAGCCCTCCCAGAGCGAGAACCAGAACAAACCAGGGCAGCAGCAGAAACAGCACTAAACCCAGAAACAGATTCTGGGATGTCACTTTGCCAATCAGAAATCTCAGCGGCGTAATCCCACTTAGCACAATCTGATCAAAATACCGGCCGATGCGTGGCCCCATGAAAACACTCGTCAGTCGCATCGGTATCAACAACGTGGCGAACGCCGTCGCACCACCGAGCAGGATCAAGCCGAGGATCTGCCCGAATTCCATACTCTCAGTGATCATCTGCCAATCCGGATCATTGGGATCCAGCATCAATGGCAGCAGTGTCATCAGGATTGTTCCGTTCAGAACCAGCCCCGCCAGACCAACGTTCCAGCCGGAAATCAAACTGGCCTGATCACGTCCATAGGTTGGGCTGTTTCGAAACAGCCCCAAAAATCGGCGGACCGCAATCATGTGACTTTCCCCGCTGTGGACCGCATAAAGATCTCTTCGAGATTCACCTCGTTCTCCGCAAACTGCAGAACTCGAATGTCCTGTTGAAGTAACGCTGCCAGAACAAAATTGCTGTTCGGCTCATCCGTCGACAACACGATCATCTGTTCACGAATCTCGCATGTTGAAACACCTCGCAGTTGTGCCAACATCTGTGAAGTCCGCTCCAGGTCTTCCGATGAAACTTTCAGTCGAACACTTCTCTGAGCAGTCCCTGTATGCGCACGCAGCGTGGCGAGATCACCCTCCAGCACAAGTCGTCCGGCCTCCAGAATTCCAACTCGATCGCTGATGTCTTCTATGTCCGGAAGAATATGGGAGCTGATAATGATAGCTTTACCCAGCGAAGCCAGCGTCTTGATAATCTCACGCAGTTCATTGCGAGCTCGAGGATCCAGGCCACTGGCCGGTTCGTCTAGAACCAGGACCGAAGGATCATGCAGCAACGTCTTGGCCAGCAGCAATCTCTGACGATTGCCGGTCGACAGTCCTTTGACCATCACACTCTCGCGGCCCATCAGGTCGGTCAGCTCACACACATCTCGAATGCGA
>CANHVD010000542.1 GCA_947463775.1 Planctomycetaceae bacterium
AGTGCTAATTCAAGGGGCTCGTTGGTTGTGAGTTGTCGCCATGCGGCGCCGACGGCTTCACATTCCGCCTGAACCGCACGGTTATGAGAATCGAAACGTGACTGGTATTCGGTACGAATCGTGTCAGGATCGCTGAAGATCTTCTGGCCACTTTCGAGATCTTCGAACAGCTTAGGGCCATCGAAAGTGAGCGTCTTCTCGGCCGGATCGAGGACCTGAAACACGACAAGATCATGCAGGCAGCCTCGAAGCAGTCGCAAACCGTCGCCTATTTGTTGCACCGGTGCCAGCATGTCGGAAATCAGGATCACCAGGCCGCGTTTTCGGAGGCGCTGAGCGACATCTTCAAGAGCAACCCCAGGATTTGTGCTCAGTCCAGACGCGGGTTCTTCTAGAGTTACAAACAGTCGTCGAAGTTGGCCCGGACGGTATCGCGCGGGCACGATGGTGCGGACATTTTCGTCGAACAGCGTCAGACCAACGGCATCGCCCTGACGATTCAAAAGCCAGGCGAGCGACGCTGCCAGCGTTCGGGCGTAGTCGTGTTTTGTGTACTCACCAGAACCGAAGGACATCGAGCGACTGATATCCAGCACGATGTAGCATCGCAGGTTCGTTTCATCTTCAAACAGTCGGATGTAGCTGCGATCCGTGCGAGCAAACAGTTTCCAGTCCAGAAATCTTGGATCATCGCCCTGAGCATAAGGACGATACTCGGAGAATTCGACGGAGAATCCATGTCTCGGGCTTTTGTTCAACCCTGTTCGGAAACCATCCACGACAAGCTTGGCTCGCATTTCCAGCGAACGAATGCTCATCACCACATTCGGATTCATGAGGTCTGCGGACATAAGCGGCCAGCCAGAGTAAACGGTTAATACCTAAAGAGGACGCCGCCCTTGTCAGGCCACTGATTCGTTCTTCGGATGTTCAACCACTGCCAGCAATCGATCCACCAGCGAGTCCACAGTGACTCCCTGCGCTTCGGCTCGATAATTGGGAAGAATGCGATGACGCAACACGGGCTTGGCCAGTGCCTGGATATCTTTGCTGGAAACGTAAGACCGGCCATCCAAGAGGGCCTGAGCTTTCCCGCCCAAAACCAAATACTGTCCTGCTCGCAGTCCTGCCCCCCACGAGACAAGATCGTTGATGAAATCAGGAGTTCCCTTCTGCCCCGGTCTTGAGGCGGCGGCCAGACGCACGGCGTAACGAATGACGTCATCCGCGATGGGAACTCGTTGAACAACCTGATGAAACTCGCGAACCGTTTCGCCGGAGAACAGTGACTTGATCGGCTGGAAGCTTCGAGACGTCGTTTGTTGGACCACAGCGACCTCGTCATCCTCTGGCAGATAATCGATCATGACATTGAACATAAATCGATCGAGCTGAGCTTCAGGCAATGGATAAGTGCCTTCCATCTCGATCGGGTTCTGCGTGGCAAGGACAAAGAATGGCTCATCCAGGGGATAGCGTCGACCGGCAGCAGTGACCTGATGTTCCTGCATGGCTTCCAGCAGAGCAGACTGCGTCTTTGGTGGCGTGCGATTGATTTCGTCCGCCAGCAGGACGTTGGAGAAGATCGGCCCCGGGATGAATCGCATCGAACGTCCGCCGGCTCCGTCTTCTTCCAGAACCTCGGTGCCAGTAATGTCGGCGGGCATCAGGTCGGGAGTAAACTGGATGCGATTAAACTTCAGATCAAACAACTGAGCGATCGATTTAACCAGCAATGTCTTCGCTAATCCAGGTGCTCCTGTGATCAGACAATTGCCGCCTGCCATCAGAGAAATCAACAACTGTCGTACGACTTCCTTCTGGCCGACGATGACTCGAGACAGCTCTGCATCAATTTGTTTGCGGAGTTGCTTTAACTGAATGATCAGCTCTCGCTCTCGTTCGACGGTGAGTTCCGTTGAGGTAGTCATGAACCTGCTTTCTTAGTGACTCTTCGTATGGTGCAGAAGCCCGTTGACCACCGGGGTGAACCCGGTGGGGAGTGTGTCTAAATCCTGTTGCGCCTAATGCGTCATCGCATAGAAGATGACATTGATCCCGAGCGGGTAAGCTTTTTTCTCAGAGAACTCCTTGAAGTACCACGGATCTTCCCCCTCTCGCTCCCAGCCATCACCGAGATCTGTATTGTGCCCGATAAAGGCCATCATGCGACCGTTGTCATCAAAGAGGCCGCGATAGTGGACCTCTTCCGTGCCGTAGCCCTGCGACGTATTGATTTCACCATTTGCCATCTGTTGAGCAAACCCAATAGCCGGGATCTGAGGTCGCTCTTTAAGATCATAGACGCAATGAAAGATCGGATGCTCAAGCGGCAGATCGACGTACTCACGCTCTGGAAAGACTTTCTTCATCTCACTCCAGAAGCCTTGCCATTCGTCGTCACCCCAGAAATCATCCACCATCATAAAGCCGCCATTCAGCAGGTAAGTGCGAAGAGCCTGGCGTTCATCTTCTTCAAGATAGATGTAGCCCGGTTCGATGATGTAGATGAAGGGATAATCGAACAGACGTGGATCGGTCAGTTCGATGATGACACCGTCGGGATCAGTGTGCAGTGATGTCAATTGTTGTAGACGATAGGAAAAGTTCAGGTCCGCATCGGGGTAATCTGTGTCCCAGGCCCAACGCCCTGTTGAGCGATAGCGGATACGGACGAACGTAAAGACATCGTCCTTGAACTTTTCATCCAGCTTCCAGTCCGGGACACCGTTCCGTTCGACTCGGCCGTCCGCACCCTGAAGGTTTCGATATCGTCCGCCGCCGCGAAACTGTCCTCGGAATTGTCCCCGCTGAGCCATGGCTACGGCGGATACGCACAGTGCCGCGAGAGCCATAGCCACTATCCAATGACGTGGTTTCATTCGCAGGAGCCCCTGAAGTCAGCTTCTGGAAAAAGTTTTCCTATACATTCGACAGGTTTTCGCAGATTCCTCGTCACTATGCCACCGTCAACGCGCCCGGTGGAACTTGGCTGTTGTTTGCCAGGAGATCGCATAAGCCCCGCGCAAGAGTCGAGCATCCGGGTCGAGCCAAACGACCCGCTGGTCCTTTGAATACTGCCCCCCATAATCTTACTAACCCCCAGAAAATGCTAAGATTTTGAGCAGTTTCGGGGGTCGTCGTCCGAGGAATCAGACGGACTTGTTGAGATTAGTAAACGAACGCGTGTGAGTCGTTGACTTGGACCGTCGTCCCTTCCACACTCAAGGAACCCAGGGGATCACTGCATTTCCCCTGGATTTCTCTCCCTCTGACAAAGATGTGTTTCTGATGGCCCGACCTGATCGAAGCCCGGAAGATGCCGTACGCTGCCTGCTGATTCAGCCCAGGTTTCAGGCGTCCAATTTCTGGAACCTGACCGAATCTGCGGCGACCACCGGAGCCAAAACCGTAGCTCCTCCATTAGGCCTGCTGACCGTGGCGGCGTTATTGCCGCAGCACTGGACATTTCAGCTGGTCGATCTAAATGTTCGCGACCTTCGCGATGACGAATGGAACTCGGCCGACATCATTTGCACCGGAGGCATGATTCCGCAACAGACCGGAATCCTGGACCTGATCGAGCGAGCGAATCGTGATGGTAAGTATATAGTGGTCGGCGGTCCTGATCCCACAAGCCAGCCTGAGATTTACGAAAACGCTGATGCCAGAGTTCTGGGTGAAGGTGAAGTCACTATTCCAGTCTGGCTGGATTCATGGCGTGAAGGTCAGCCGTGTGGAATCTTTGAGCGAGACAACAAGCCGGATGTGACAACATCACCCACACCGCGCTTCGACCTTGTTGAGTTTCACAACTATCTGCAGGCTGGTATCCAGATTTCTCGAGGCTGTCCGTTCAATTGCGAATTCTGTGACATTATCGAGCTCTACGGTCGAGTTCCTCGCAGTAAAAATGTCGAGCAGGTGCTGGCCGAACTTGACCGGCTGGCGGACCTCGGGCATCGCGGCTGGGTCGATATCTCCGACGACAATTTCATCGGCAACAAGAAGTTCGTCAAGAAGCTGTTAACAGAACTCGAAGCGTGGTGTCAGCGCAGAGATTATCCGTTTTACTTCACGACAGAAGCGTCGATGAATCTGGCAGACGATGATGAGCTGCTGGAGATGATGAAGCGCTGCGAGTTTCGCTTTGTCTTTATGGGGATCGAGACACCAGATCCGGATCTGCTGGCGGTGACTCAGAAGAAAATGAATTCGATGAAGCCCATCGTGGAGCGAATTCATCACGTATATGAACATGGGATCTCAATCTCAGCAGGATTCATTCTGGGCTTCGACAGTGAAAAGCCGGGCATCGCTGATGCAATGATTGAGTGCATCGAAGAGACCGGCATCATGGTGGCGATGGTCGGCCTCCTGGTGGCCTTACCGAATACGCAGTTGACGCGTCGGTTGATGCAGGAGGGTCGCATGATCGACTGCAATCATCAACTGCTCCCTCCGAATTCGGGTGTCTATCGACTGGAGAATGCCTCCAATTCGGACAACACGACCGGTGGACTGAACTATGTGACAACCCGCGACCGTGCCGACATCTACGATGATTATCGAAGGGTTGTGGGGACGGTCTACGACCCCGCACGCTACATGGCTCGAGTCATGCGGACGACTAGAATGCTCAAGCC
>CANHVD010000543.1 GCA_947463775.1 Planctomycetaceae bacterium
GAACTGTGGGCACTGCCGCTGATGCTGCGGTTGGCGTTGATTGAGAACCTTCGTCGAGTCGCCGTGAGAATTGCCAAAGGTCGTTGCGATCGCGACCAGGCCAGCGACTGGGCCGAACAGATGATTCGCACCGTTGAACAGAAGCCGACAGATCTGGTTCTGGTGCTAGCCGATATGGCGCGTGAAAATCCGCCGTTAACAGGAGCATTCCTCGCCGAACTGACGCGACATCTCCAGGGACAGAATCCCAATTTCTCGTTCGCCAGCAGTTGGCTGGAACAACGTCTCAGCGATCAGGGGCAAACGACTGAGCAACTGATTCAGGCGGAAGGTCAGGCTCAGGCTGCCGATCAGGTTTCGGTTGGCAACAGCATTACCAGTCTGCGTTTTCTGGCCGTCAATGATTGGCGAAAGTTTGTCGCTGATCAGAGTCTCGTCGAACAAACACTGAACCGTGATCCTGCCGGAATCTATTCCGAGATGGATTTTGCCACGCGAGATCGATATCGCCACGCTGTCGAAGCGATCGCTCGTCGCTCCTCGAGTAACGAGTACGAAGTGGCTCAGCGAGCTGTCCAGTTGGCTCAGGCGGAAGTCGGAGTTCAATCCGACGCTCGGATGCATCACGTCGGATACTTTCTTGTCGATGAAGGTCGCTCGGCTCTGGAACGTTTGGTGCAGATGCGTCTGACTTTTGGCGTTGCGGTGGAAAAATTTCGCCGTCGCTTCCCGCTGTCAATTTACACGTTCGCCCTCGCGGTCATCACCGTGACGGTGTTCGCTGTGTTGCGAAACTACAGTCGAGAACTACGCCCCGGCGCGCCGTTTATGTGGCTGATGGCTTTTCCCATCCTGATGTCGGCGGGACAACTGGCGATCGGTACGGTGCATTGGCTCATGACGGTTTTGATGAGCCCTCAAGCTTTGCCGAGGATGGACTTTCGAGCTGGAGTTCCGCCCGCTCATCGCACGCTGGTCGTTGTCCCGACGATGCTGTCCAGCGTTGCTGCGATCGAACGACTTCTGGAGGGGCTGGAGATTCGCTATCTCGCCAATCGCGATAGAAATCTGCATTTTGCCCTGTTGACGGATCTTGAAGATGCCTCCACGGAAACACGCGAGGAAGACGCCGCGTTGATTCAACAGGCGAGCGACGGAATCAAGGATCTTGTGCAAAAATACGAGCACGAGCGTCCCGACATTTTCTTTCTATTGCACCGCGATCGCCGCTGGAATGCTCAGGAAAATGTCTGGATGGGCTATGAACGAAAGCGTGGAAAACTGGCCGACCTCAATGCGATGCTGCGCGGGGCGGTTGCACGATTTTCGCATGTCGTGGGAGATACCGCGATCCTGCAGCACGTCGAGTATGTGATCACTCTCGACACGGACACACAACTGCCTCGCGATTCCGCGCGGGAGATGATTGCCGCGATGGCTCATCCTTTAAATCGTCCGGTGCTGGATGCTTCAGGGCAACGCGTAATTCATGGCTATACGATTCTGCAACCGCGAGTCGGAGTCAGTCTGCCGAGTGCTTACCGGTCGTGGTTTGTGCGACTTCTGGGTGGCGATCCAGGAGTGGATCCGTACACTCGAGTCGTCTCGGATGTTTATCAGGACCTGTTTTCGGAAGGTTCATTTATCGGCAAGGGCATTTATGACGTCGACACATTTGATCGACGCTGCGGTGACTTCCCGGAGAACCGAATTCTCAGCCATGACCTGCTCGAAAGTTGCTACTGCCGCTCTGCGTTGCTGACGGACGTGGTGCTGTATGAAGATTATCCTTCCAGTTATACGGCGGACGTTGGCCGACGACATC
Source organism: Planctomycetaceae bacterium (assembly GCA_947463775.1). Lineage (GTDB taxonomy): Bacteria > Planctomycetota > Planctomycetia > Planctomycetales > Planctomycetaceae > SXXK01. Next base: position 1,826 of record CANHVD010000543.1, read on the forward strand.
GCTGGATGCGCGGCGACTGGCAGATCGCTGCCTGGCTGATGCCGCGAGTCCGCAATCTGGCGTATGTTCAGGTTGGAAATCCAATCTCTGCGTTATCGCGATGGAAGATTTTCGACAACCTGCGACGAAGCCTCGTCCCGGTTTCGATGTTGGCCGTGTTGCTTCTGGCCTGGTTCTTTGGGACGTCTTCCCTTGGGATGCTCGCCACCGGCTTCATCATCGCCGCAGTGACTGTGCCGACGCTGCTGTCCGCGTTTCTGGACGTGGCCATCAAGCCGACAGATCTACCAGTACGAACGCACTTGATCACGACATTCAGCGGGATGGGCCGTCCGCTTGCTCAGTGTCTAATGACGTTGATTTTTCTTCCTTACGAAGCCTACATCAGTCTGGATGCGATCGCGCGAACGATCTCGCGAGTCCACTGGTCGAAATCGCGATTGTTGGAATGGAAAACTTCCAGCGACAGCGAACGTACCGCGCGATCTGATCTGTCGGGGTTCTATCGAGCGATGCTGGTTGCTCCGGGGCTGGCGATAATGTCCCTGGTCTGGCTGACGTTGATGAGCCGCCAGAACCTGCTCATCGCCGGTCCCTTGCTGCTGCTTTGGCTCTTTTCACCGGCAATCGCGTGGTGGCTTAGTCGTCCGATCGCACCGACACCCGTCCGGCTGACTCACCTGCAAACTCAGTTCCTGCGGCGTTTATCTCGCAAAACATGGCGCTACTTTGAAACCTATGTGACGGAAGAAGAAAACTGGCTGCCTCCAGACAATGTGCAGATGAATCCGAATGAAGTCATTGCTCCGAGAACGAGCCCGACCAACATCGGTATGGCCCTGCTGGCGGATCTGGCCGCGGAAGATTTCGGCTATATCTCCGTTGGCTGTCTGCTGGACAGGACTCGCAAGACGTTTGGCACGATGGCCCGAATGGAACGTTATCGAGGTCACCTGTTCAATTGGTACGACACGCGTACGCTGGCCCCATTGGCTCCTCAATATGTCTCGACTGTCGACAGCGGAAATCTGGCCGGCCAACTTCTGGTGCTCCGCAATGGTCTCGAGCAATTCGTCGATGCCAGCATTCTTCCAGGTCGCCTTCATGAAGGGCTTGCAGATACGCTCGGTATTGCTCTGGAAGAATCGCGAGAATCACAGCAGCCGGGACTAGGGAATTCTGACTTTTCGGAGTCCCATCCGCCGGTTGACGGCAACATCGTTCGGCTGCTGCAACGTCAGATCGAGGATCTCGAACGGTGCCCACGCATGATCTCGGACACGATCTCGCTGCTGGCAAAAATGATCGATGAATCTACGACAACGCTGACTCTGGTTTCGCCACTCGTTCATCCTGAATTGAACTGGTGGCTGAGCGCCTTTGTGCGATCCTGCAGCGATCATTTAAGCGAACTTCAGCGACTTGCGGCATGGGCGATGCTGTTGCCGCCTCCATTGTGGCCGGTCTCCCGATCGAGCCACGAGTTGCCGTCGGTCTCCGAACCGAGCCACAAGCAAAACATTCTCGCCGACATTCAGACCCAGCTTGTTGCGTTGAACGACGGCTCCACGCTGCGAACCGTGGCACAGTTTTCCCAAACGCTTCTACCGATGGTCGATGCTGCGACGGCCGATCTGACTGAGTCCAACGATACGTCGGAGTCCGGTAAAGGAGCCCTTGAATGGCTCCAACTGGTTAATCTCGCCTTAACGAAGTCCTCCAGGCTGGCGACGACCAGAATCTCGAGCCTGCATCACGTGGCCGAGGAATGCTCAGAGTTCGCCGAGATGGATTTCGAGTTTCTGCATAACAAGTCACGAGATCTCTTCGCCATCGGCTTCAACGTCAGTGAAAATCGGATCGACTCCGGTTGCTACGACCTGCTCGCGTCGGAAGCTCGTCTCGCCAGTTTTGTATTGATCGCGCAGGGGCATTTCAGTCAGGAACACTGGTTCTCACTCGGCCGCCTTCTCACCAGTGCCAGCGGCGCGCCGGCTTTGCTGAGCTGGAGTGGTTCGATGTTCGAGTATCTGATGCCGATGCTGGTAATGCCGAGTTACGAAGGTACGCTGCTGGATCAAACCTGTCGAGCCGTCGTGCGACGTCAGATCAATTATGGTCGTCAGCGAGGCGTGCCGTGGGGGATCTCTGAATCCGGCTATAACATGCTGGATCGCAGTCTGAATTATCAGTACCGCGCGTTTGGAGTGCCGGGGCTGGGATTGAAGCGAGGTCTCGCCGAAGATCTTGTCATCGCGCCGTACGCCACGTCGCTCGCGCTGATGGTGGAACCGGAAGCTGCGTGCCGAAATCTGGAACGACTGGCGGCCGACGGACGAGAAGGCGACTATGGTTTCTTTGAAGCCGTCGATTATACGCCGTCGCGACTTCCGCCTGGCATGACCAGCATCACCGTTCGTCAGGTGATGGCTCATCATGCGGGAATGAGTCTGCTCTCGCTGGCGTATCTGCTGCTAAACAAGCCCATGCAGAAACGATTCGCTGCCGACCCGGCCTTCCGAGCCGTTGATTTGCTGCTGCATGAACGCGTTCCTCGAGCCACAGTCCCTGTGTTTCCGCATGCCATCGAAGCCGGAGCCACTCGCAGCGCATCGGCCGAAGAGGCGGGGACGATGCGCGTCTTCACAGATCCGAACAGTGCCGTTCCCGAAGCGCATCTGCTGTCGAATGGGCATTATCACGTCGCCATCACGAGTGCCGGCGGTGGATACAGCCGCTGGCGAGATCTTGCGGTCACGCGATGGCGTGAAGATCCGACACGCGATTGCTGGGGAACATTCTGCTATCTGCGGGACCTC
>CANHVD010000544.1 GCA_947463775.1 Planctomycetaceae bacterium
GCCCTTTTGAATTTCGAGGCTGGCCCGCGTGTAGTTTGGGTTGTAACTGGTGATCGCGAAATCTTGTTCATGCGACGGACTGAATAGCTTTGTGATCGGGATCTCGCTTTTGACATCCACTGTCAGAGCAAACTTCCCTGTTGTCTTCTGATTGATGTCCTTTCGAGTCGTTGTCGCCAGTGGGTAAACCCATGTGGCATTGTTGTGATCGAAGTCCAGCTGCTGACAGTATGTGACTTTGATATGCTGATCCGCTCCGGCGGGAATCGGGAAGATCCGCAACTCAAATGTCTTGTAGTCCACCTGCTCCAGCAAGCCCGGGTCACGTTTGGCGGTCTTGTAGCTTTCGTAAATCTGTCGGGCTCGCTTCTTTTCAACCACTTCACCGATCATCTCCTTGCCGTTGATGATCATGCTGAAGTTGCTGACACTTGCTCCGGCGGGGACTGGAAACGTGTAAAGAGCCTCGACAATTCGCTGTTCGGTGTTGTGAAAGATCTGCCGGACCTCGGTGACAGCAATTCCATTATTGATCACGACCGAGACATCGTGCTCCTTGATCTCAAGGACCCCACCTAGCCCACCGTCAGCAATCAGAAGCCCCGACGCTTCACTTTGTGCTGACTGAATGCACCAGCAGGCTCCCGCCAGAATGGCCAGTGACAAGAGTTTGAAATGTCTGAATGCAGGAACCATCATCGTCTTCTCCTCAGTGAGATGTTTTAAACAGTTGGGAACGAAAATGGATAAGGCAAGTCGAGTGCCAGAACCTGTTGGATCTCCGTAAGTGATTTACTGGATCGATGTTGCGGACGTTCCTTCTGGGTTGCTGATGCCTGCTGCAGATTTCGTGGCGTGCGTTGGATGTCCACGTGGTGTACATTGAATGCTGTTTTGCGGCGATGCCTGTGTGCCTGTAGACGGTGAGAGTCAGCGATGGGATTCATTCCTGCAGAAGATCTGGCCTTTGTTCGAGCGGTCAGCGCATTGAGCAACTGCAATCCGTTTCTCCCGGAGCGACTGGAACTTGAGAGGGCGGCACTTGGCGACTCTTTTGTTGCCGAGCCACATGCGTACTGGGGCTTCACCACAGAGCAGATGACCCAGCGGCGCAGTAACCTTGTGCTGATTCTGGATCGCGCGCGAAGAGTTGCCGAAGTCTTGCGAAGCAAGCTGCTGCAAAGGCCTGCTGTCGGAGACGAACAACTGCGTCTGTACGATGATCTGGTTCTGTACATCCTCTTCTACGAGCAATTGGATGTTTGGGGGAAACGGTTGCCAGAGTTAGCCAGTCATGCGGGAGCAGAGCAGGCGACATGGAAGTGGCATTCAACACAGTTTGAATATTGGTTGCAGCTGCCGGACCTGCAACTACCGTCGTACATGCTGAAGCTGCACCTGTTTGAGATCTTTCATCAAATCTATCGCGCGTTCTTCCACATCTTTCATTGCGTGATCGGACAGTCGTCACCAGCAGCCAAACTTCGAGCCAGAATCTGGCAGTCCATCTTCACGCACGATCTTCGGCGATACCGCCGCGGCTTGTATCGGAGCCTGCATCAGGTAACGACTCTTGTCACTGGGCCCAGTGGGAGTGGTAAAGACCTGGTGGCACAGGCCATTGGAATGTCGCGATACATTCCGTTTGATCCCAAAAAAAACGCGTTCGCCGTTTCTTCTGCCGAGTGCTACTTCGGAGTTAACATCTCTGCGATGTCCAGAAGCCTGGTCGAGTCGGAGCTGTTTGGCCATGCCAAAGGCGCCTTCACTGGTGCTGCGGTTGCACGAGCTGGATGGCTGGAGGCCTGCGGAGAACACGGAGCCATTCTTCTGGATGAGATTGGCGAACTGGACGCAACAATTCAGGTGAAGCTGCTTCGCGTCTTGCAGAATCGTCAGTTTCAGCGGCTCGGGGAAACTCGAGTAAGAAACTTCGAAGGGAAGATTATCGCGGCCACGAATCGAGACCTTCAGCACGAAATTGAAGCAGGCACGTTTCGTGAAGACTTGTACTATCGACTTTGCTCGGACGTCATTGAGACTCCATCCCTGGCGTCACAGGTCGAGGATAACCCTGACGTTCTTCAGGACATCGTAACTCACATTGCAGGACGCGTTGCGGCTGGCGAACAGGAGTCGTTAACGAAGGAGGTGGTTCATTGGCTAAGCCGCAACCTACCAGTGAACTATCAATGGCCGGGAAACATTCGCGAACTTGAACAATGTGTTCGCAATATTCTGATCCACGGGTCTTATGAACCAGCTCGAAGCCGTGCTGCTGTTTCTGCTCAGAAGTATTCTCCAGAAGTCGAGCGTCTGATCGACCGACTCCAGACGCTCAGTCTGACTGCCGACGAGCTATTGTCCGAGTACTGCCGGATTGCCTATAGTCAGACAAAGAGCTTCGAGAAGGCAGCCAAACTTCTTCAGCTCGACCGACGGACAGTTCGCGCCAAAGTTGATCGCGCGGGGGGTGTCGAAGAATAGCTATCCACAGTGCGTTTAGCGTTGATTCCGATCCGACTGGTTTCTGACAGCAGAGGTCATCCTTACTGGATTGTTTCACTCAGCTCGGTACGCCAGAGCACTGCTGCTGACTTGGCGTTACAAAATTATTTCAGCAGCAAAGCCCCCTGAGTGGACCATGCGAAATGAAACGGCCAGGCGTCGGATCATTGAGCCTCGGCTAATGAGTCATGTGTGCTGGAGCGGCTGCAGTGTATCAACCGTCAGCAATGAATGGACCGGTTGCTTCCGCCCAGTTTCTGTTGGGGGCAGCTTTTCACGTCTGATCCAATTCCTCAACGCACAACAAGCGTCAGGTCAGGAAAGCTGATTTCGTTTTCCTGAGGAGTTGCAGGAATCTCCGGTGGCCCGGGATTGCTGGAGATCTGACGGAGGCGGATTGCTTCTCGGAATAACACATCCATCGTTCTTGCATGTCCGGGCACCGCAAGGTGGTTACAGGTCTCAATCCGATGAACGACGGGGCACAGAAACCCGGTTGGAAGTTGAGCACAGTCACGATAGATCAGCACGATCCGATCCGCATTCTTTGGCTGCAGTTCCTCACCACGATGATAGTTCAACAAGAAGCAGTCAACGGAAACGAGTGTGTCCACGCGAACGTCCGTGGATTCAAGGCATTTGAGTGCATCCAGCGCCTGGACCAATCCGTAGCTCCATCCAACCAGCAGCACGCGGCGCCCGCGTTCGACTCTTTCGTGACGAATCCACGAAGCGAGGGCTTGGGCGTCACCGTGAACATCCGGATCAAAATAGAAGCTTTCCACCGCACTCTGGCGAAAATATCCCGCGATCTGCGGAAGCTTTCCCCAATTTCCAAGATCCGGCGTCGCTTCGATAAAGATCACGCTGACATTTTCAGTCAACTCAGGCTCCAGGGAAATCCTGTTGGCCAGCGGGGGCGAGTAGACAGTTGCACAGCCAGCGCTGCACAACATCGCCAGCAGACTCAGCGCAAACGAGCCCATGACGGTATGTCTTCCGATGGTCGGTTGGATCTGCACCTGTGAGACCCCTGGTAGTACACGCAAAAAATGCCAGACGAGCTTTAAGATCGGCAGAAACCGCCTGAGAAACCTTCAGGGTGGTGGAGTTCCTGGCGTAAGCACCCCTTCCGAGTCCAATTCATCCGGAGAATGCATACAGTCGGATTCTTTTTGCGAATGGTGTCCATGCGACAGAAACCTCGCATGACGAGAGTTGCTTCGATTGGAGACCAGGTTTAGGCTCGTCCGCAAAAAGGCCTGTGGTGAGGGGACCATGTCAGCAGTAAGTGAACAAATCGTACCAGGGCTGGGCGGTGTTCCAGAAACGCTACTGATCCCACTGTGGGCGCGTGCGGTTGAGCAGCGGCAGGCAAATCCAATAATCCAAGATCCCGAGGCTTCGCGAATCGTCGCATCGCTGGACTATGACTTCGAATGCTTTGGCGAAAAGCGGGTGGAGGTCGAAAACTTCTGCATTCGGGCGCGTGTCATGGATCAGCTGGTGTCCGGGATTCTAAAGCAATCTTCACCCCGGCGGAATGTGGTCGAGTTTGGTCCCGGACTGGACACCCGTTGCAGTCGGATTGGTGCAAAGGTGCCCCATTGGCTGGAGGTCGACCTCCCGGAAGTCATTAGCTTGCGCAGTCGATTCCTTCCTGCGACCGGAAATCGAACAATGGTTGGCAGTTCCATGCTCGATGATGCATGGATTGAAGCGATCCGTGAGAAGTGTGATGTGCCGCCACTCTTTATTGCCGAGGGCGTCTTTTACTTTTTCTCAAAGGAACAGATTCGAGAGTTCATGAAGCGTCTCAGCGATGCGTTTCCCGGATCGGACCTGGTCTTCGATGCTGTAAGTTCGTGGTACCTGAAGCTCGCGAATCTGCGTCATCCGCTGTCATCTTCGCGGCTGCAGTTTTCACTTCGCTCACACGCGGCTGAGATACCGGAGTGGGACGCCGGGTTCGGAATTAAGAACTATATCGGGTTCGGGGATTCTCCGGCCTACGATGACGTCATCCACCGTTTTCCAATGTGGAAACGAGTTCTCAGAAAGATCTGCCCGTACTCGCGCCATGCATTTATGGTCGTCCATGTCGGTATGCCAGCGGAGGTACGACAA
>CANHVD010000545.1 GCA_947463775.1 Planctomycetaceae bacterium
CCGGAATTGAAGCAGCATTACGCAATGTTGGGAGTTCCCGACAACGTGAATGCGAAGTACATGAAGTTCCCGCACAACTACAATCTGCCCAGCCGCATGATGATGTACGAGTTCTTCAATCGAACTCTGAATCTTGGTGCCAAAGACATCGCCGAACGTGAATATGTCCCGCTGACTCGCGAGGAAACGACTGTCTTCGATGCGACTCATCCAGCTCCGCCCAAGACAGAGGATGCAGAAGTCGCGATGTTGCGAGCGATGGACGCGGCATCTAATCAGCAGATTGCTGCTCTGACTCCGAAGGACGCGGCGGGGTTGAAAGAGTATCAACGTGTGATCGGCGGCGCTCTGGAGGTCATGATTGGCCGAGCCTTCCCGGGCGCCGGTGCGACGGAGTTTGAGAAGACCGATGAGGTTTCGAAGGATGGATATATTCAGTTCACCGGAAAGCTCAAGCTGAAGTCGCATGGTGAGGAACTGCCGACTGTCTATCTGTTGCCATTGAATTGGAACAAGCAGGCCGTGCTGTGGTTCGACGGCGAAGGCAAGTCGAAGATGTTCTCCAGCGATGGTGCACCTGTTGCGGATGTGGCTCGATTGCTGAAGGCTGGATACGCTTTGGGAAGCATCGATCTGTATTTGACCGGTGAGTTCACAGAAGACGGCAAGCCGATTTCGCAGATGCCGATCGTGAAGAATCCTCGTGAGTTCGCCGGGTTCACTTTGGGCTACAATCATCCGTTGTTTGCACAAAGAGTGCACGATGTGATGACATTGACGTCATCGACCAAGCATCATCCGGAGAAGCCCGAGAAGATTCACGTCGTAGGCGTCAACGGAGCTGGTGCGATCGTGGCCGCTGCTTGTGCACTATCCGGTGATACTGTCAGCTCTGTCGCGGTTGATACAGCGGGATTCCGATTCGGAAAGATCACGGAGATTCGTGACGTGAATCTGCTGCCTGGAGCCGTCAAGTACGGCGACGTCCCTGCGTTACTGGCGCTGTGTGCTCCAACAAAGCTGGCGGTTGCCGGTGAAACAGCGGAATCGACTCCAGTGACTGCGGCTGCATTCAAGGCTGCATCGGGATCAATCAAGTACCTGCCCGGCGCTGAGGCGATTGTGGACTGGCTGCTGGCATAACGCCCGAGTCAAGTAGGGTGTGTGAAGCGGAGCGAAACACACCCTTGCCACCGTTTCTGTTGGTGCGTTACGCTCCGCTTCACGCACTCTACGATGGCTTTACCGCCAAATCCGTGTGCGTCGTGACAGCGACGCATCCCAGAGGAAGGGAATTGTCGAAATCCCGCACGGTCCCCTCGTAGCGTTGGCTTTAGCCGACATGCGATTGACAGTCGGGACGCGTGAAAGGGGGGTGTCTTTTTCTTTGGTCTTCCAGGATGGCATTAAAGAGACCTGACCCCTTTTTTCAATGCCCCTGGACCAGAGCCAATCTAAGAATCCTGCCAGAGGAGTCGAGCTTCAGACGCAAATGGCTAATGGATTTTCCAATTTTGGCTTCAACAACCCATTCGTCATCATGGATTGGAAGTACCTCAATTTCGAACTCCGTCACAGGAACAATGCATTCGTACAATCGCCAGACGAGAGCAGCATCATCCTTGGACTCCACCTTAAAGTCATGGGCAATCAGAAACGAAGTCAATTCACGCTCAATCCGATCATGATGAAAGGCCCAGTGTTGGCCAGTTCGTGAGTCAACCGCAATCACAACATCTGAAAATGGTGCGGAAACAGCATTTGTTCGGAACAAATGATACGTAGTCAGGTGCACCCAGAAAAAGCGAACATCCGGAAATCTATGTGCTACCAATGGTTCAATTTGGTCGCCTATCCGTTTGTGTTCGCGCAAGTCCTCAATGCCAGCACAAGTCTGGTAAAACCCCTGGTCAGCCGTTAGCAGCAGTAGTTCCTCACGTAGTGCGTCTGAAGCAAGCGGATTTCCCCGCATGTCGGGGAGCACGAATCGGCGCTCAAACCTCCGAAAGGTGAACACAACTGCACAAATCATGATGATAAGCAGCACCCAAGGCAAAACGGTCCTTCTTGTCATTAGGTTACGTGCCATTGAAATACGTCCCTTAACGCATTCGTCAGAGGGCAAAAAGGGCAAATTTATGGCACCGATGTTTGCACTGGCTGGTTGCTAAAGTAGCCGTCTCGCTCCGCCGAGACGCGTCCTTGCAGCCGGCCTGCGGCTGAGGAAACTCCCGATCGATCCTTAGTGCCACTTTATCAACGCTGTATAGATTTGGTAGCCTGTTTTGGCGACATCACGTGCATCGCAAAAGGCTCATCTCGGCGGAGCGAGATGGCTACTATGGTCGGCACAAGTTCGACAAGCAGACTGTCCCAGCCGCTGAACCTCAGCACAGCTGGCTGATCGGGAAGGGCAGAAGGAAGGGGCGGAAAAGGGTTCAGGTCGTTTCTTCGTACCGTGGTCTCGAAAGAGGGACGCAATCAGAAAGCCCCGCGCTGTTTTCTGGCTTTCCGCACGGTTTCCTCGCAGCGTTGGCTTTAGCCCACGTGCGAATGGCAGTCGACTGGCAATGTCGACTGAAGTCGACGCTACGAACGAAAGTTGCATGGAGTTTGCCGTCCGCGACGGCTGGATAACTCCCGCCCGTGGCCAGGGGGCGGTTTTTGGGGCGTCGTGCCTTGAGGGATCGAATCTTTTCGAGGACCATGCGGCACTCGGTCCAGAAAAGGCCTTTTCCGAGCCACTCGCGCGACCCTTCAAAACGTTCAATTGATCCCAAGGAATTGTTCCATGGCCCAGCAGTACATCATGACGATCGAGAATCTGACTCGTATGTATGACGAGAAGGAGATTCTCTCGGACATATGGCTGTCCTTTTATCCCGGCGCAAAAATCGGTGTGCTCGGGAACAACGGCTCCGGCAAGAGTACGCTCCTGCGCATCATGGCTGGTGAAGATAAAGACTTCATGGGCACGGTTCGTCCGGCCAAGGGAATCAAGATTGGATATTTCTCCCAGGAGCCTCGCCTGGATCCCTCGAAGTCTGTCGGCGAATGCATCGAAGAAGCTGTGTCAGAATCGCGAGCTATCCTCGATCGCTTTAATGAAATCAGCATGAAGCTCTGCGAAGATCTCACGCCCGCAGAAATGGACAAGACGCTGGACGAACAGGCGAAGGTTCAGGACCTGATCGATCACAACAATCTTTGGGAGCTGGATCGCACTCTTGAGATTGCCGCCGACGCGATGATGCTGCCACCGGCCGAAGCAAGAATCGAACATTTGTCGGGGGGCGAAAAGCGTCGAGTTGCATTGTGTCAGCTGTTGTTGATGAACCCCGACATGATCCTGCTGGACGAACCAACGAACCATTTGGACGCTAACTCCGTGCAATGGCTCGAGCAGTTCCTAAAGAACTTCCCGGGCACAGTCGTCGCGGTGACTCACGATCGTTACTTTCTGGATAACGTCGCCAGCTGGATCCTTGAAATGGATCGCGGCAAGGGCATGCCGTTCGAAGGAAACTACACGTCCTGGCTGGAGCAGAAGCAGAAGCGGCTGGAACTGGACGAGCGTCGTGAAAGCCGTCGCCAGAAAGAACTGAAGCGAGAATTGGAATGGGTGCGAATGTCGCCCAAGGCTCAGGCCACCAAGAACAAAGCGCGTATGGAACGCTATAACGAGCTGGTTTCTCGGGAGTACGATGTACGCGACGAGGCGGCGCAGATTCAGATCCCGACGTCACGCAAGCTCGGCAAGTTGGTTGTGAAAGCGGACAAACTGAAGAAGAGCTTTGGCGATAAGCTGTTGTTTCAGGATCTGAACTTTGACCTTCCGCCAGGCGGTATCGTTGGGATCGTCGGGCCCAACGGTGCAGGTAAGACGACTCTGTTTAAGCTGATCATGGGGACAGAAACCGCCGACGCCGGAACTTTGCAGATCGGCGAAACCGTGCAGATTTCCTATGTCGATCAGTCACGTGATGAACTGGATCCGAAAAAGACGGTCTATCAGGAAATCTCCGGCGGCTACGATCTGCTGGAAGTCGGCAGTGCCAAAATTCACGCGCGAGCTTACTGTGGTCGTTTTAACTTCAAGGGATCTGATCAGCAGAAGTTTGTGGGTGACTTGTCCGGGGGAGAACGTAACCGCGTTCACCTTGCGAAGCTGCTGCGATCCGGCGGTAACCTGCTGCTGCTCGACGAACCGACGAACGATCTCGACGTCGATACTCTGCGAGCACTCGAAGAAGGTCTGGCCGACTTCGGTGGCTGTGCGGTGGTCGTGAGCCACGATCGTTGGTTCCTGGACCGCATCGCAACTCACATTCTGGCATTCGAAGGTGACGGCAGCGTCGTTTGGTGCGAAGGCAATTATCGCATCTACGAACAACAACGCCGCGAACGACTTGGTGACGCCGCCGACCGTCCGGCTGGTGGTCGCTTCAAGCCACTCATTCGCTGAGTGTTGGATCATTGATCTTCTTTTTTGCCTGACTGCCTGCTGAATCTCCGCGAGCGATGATATCACGCTGGTCAGACTGATTCGTGCTGCGCTGAGTAAATCTTTCTTCGCCTGTTGCTGCTGACGAAGCAAAGGCGGTACAATGCCATGCCGCTCGAAA
>CANHVD010000546.1 GCA_947463775.1 Planctomycetaceae bacterium
AAACAGCCACGCTTCCAGCAGAGACGTTTGTCCGTCTCGATTGATATCTGCTTCCAGCGTACTGATGGCCGTTGACATGGCATCACCAAATCGACTGTACTGAATTTGATTCCCGTCCTTCGTCGCCGTGACAACGATGCGATCAGGTGCTGACAAAGCGTTGATAAACGGCGCGGAACAGGACGAACACACCACCATCGCGAGCGGACGCTGCAGCTTTTGTCCCGCAGTGGCTAACTGATCCGCAGTGATATCCGGGCCACGCAGATTCCAACTTGCTGTTCGACCATCGAAAGTTCCGTGTCCCAGATAGACGACCCAGAGCGGCTCGGACGACTTCGCGCTGCCTTGTGCTTCGATCGCCTTCACCAGCATCGCAGCATCTGCCTCTCCCGGTGTGTTCGCGGGTGCGATTGCTGGCGTGATAGACGGTACAGCGGTTGGTTCCGTAGTGCCTGCCGGAGTGGCCGTGTCAGCATTCTCTGAACTGTTCTTTCCGATCACCGTGCATGCGATGCCAGCACGTTGAGCCGCCTCTTCCCATCGTCCGGCCCATGTTCGAAAGTTCTTGGCATACTCTTCCGTCCCCGGCGCACCGATGACAAGAATCAGATGCTGCGAAGGTTCTGGTTGAGGAGGTGCCGGTGGAGAAGCTTCTGTTTGTGGTGACGAATCCTGAGCCGAAACGGCCGACGGCAGAATCGCGCAACAGATCAAGGCCAGGATGCCCGGAATACTCATCCACCATTTCCGATGGCAGTTCTCTGGAATACTCGCTGATATTGGTCGACTCATGGCAATCCCCTTCGACGGCGGAGGGTCCAATCGGTTCCAATACAGGCCATGGCCACGATAAAAACCCACCACGAATGCCAGATCGGCCAGGACCAGACTTCCACCAGAGGGGCACTGCTCTGCGGAAGGCGGTCGACAAAATCTTCCAGCTCATCCAGTTCCAAAGTTCTGCCGCCGGTGGACTTCGCAACCGCTTCAAGAAATGCGCGATCGACCTGCACCGACTTGAGTTCTTTTTGATCCGGCTGACTGGCCCAGCCCGTGGACGCAACAAGCGGCGCTGTTTCGCCATCATCGCTCAGGACGGCAGTGACCGTTGCTTTCCAGGCACCCGATTGTGCAGCCGCAACGTTCACCTCAAACATTCCCGAATCCTGATCCGATGGTTCTCCGGTCAGTTCGAACGTCTGCCCATCAGGACCGGTCACAACGAACTTGACATCGGCGTTTTCACGAGCTTCAAAGTCGACTCCACGAACAAACGCTGTCAGCTTTACATTGCCCGTTCCCATCGCGGGCTCCTCGCGAACTTCCAGATCCATACGCTTTGGAACATCCGCCACCAGCCAACGAACCATCTGCCGACTCGCCCGTGCGTGATCACCGAGATCTTCCTCGGGATCTTCCCCTGGAGTCACCACGCCACCAGAATTCAGATCTATTGTGGTTGCTCCAAGCCCATGCAGTTTCCTCAAGCCTTCATGCAATCGCCAGCGCCAGAGATCTCCCACACACAGAGCCGCCGTGCGGCCTTTTCCAAAACGCTGGACGACCAAAGCAGGCCAATGATTGTCCTGTTCATCCTGAACTTCCGCCATGATGACAGCTCCGGGCCGGACAAAAGCCGCCGAATTCAAAGTCTTGAACGCAGGCATTGAACGCAGACGTTCTTCTTCTGCGGTCTCTTCAGGACGAAGGCGAATCCAGGGCTGCAGCCAGCCATCGCGAGTCAGGCTCAGACGAACTTCACTGGCCGGTGACTCCATCTCACGACTCAAATCAATCGGCAGCATTTCGCCGATCGGCGTACGATCATAATCGCCCTGGCGAAACGATTCCTGCCCGCCCATCATCAACAGCCCGCCGCCGCGTCGAGAAACATAGTCGTAGATTAACTGCATCTGATCGGCCATGAAGAAGTCCGCTTCGACGTCATCAAGAATGATGGCATCGTACTGAAACAGCTCTTCGGCCTTCTGCGGAAATCCTCCGCGAAGTTCGTTATCGTCTTTGGTATTCAGCCGAACCAGAACCGGCTCATCGTATTCCTCAGCGACCTCCGCATCTCCGTCCTTGAAGCCTCGAAAGAGCGAGTTGGAGCGTTCCCCGGCGTTCCCTCGAAAATCAAACTTCGCTTCCTTCTTTGCGATGCGAATCAACGCCACCATCTGCAGCTGTGGATCCGTCTCGACCGCTCGCCGCAGGAATTTGAACTCCCAATTCGGCCGGCCCGACACATATAAGATCCTGCGCGGCATCGTACCTCGTTCTACTGCGATCAACTGTTCGTTGTTAACGGTCGTGGCTTCGGATGTGACCTCTGTCCCAGTCTGGTCTTTCAGCACGGCTTTCAAGCGGTAGAAGACCGTTCCGGCTTCCGTGGGGCGATGGCGAAACTTCAGTGGTGAAACATCGCCGATTGTCTGCGTTAGAGTTTCCAGCGGCGTTCCGGCTGCATCCATCAGAGTCACGGCAACTTGTCCGGCCGTGACGTTGATCGTCGTTGGCTGGACCTGAATAGTCACCGGAGCATCATCGAAAGCAGTCTGCGTGATTGAATATGACCCGATAGAAACATCGGGCTTTGATTTGTCTTCCGGTGGCATGACCGGAAAAACAGGCGGCATGCCTTTGAGGAAATCCAGTGACTGCGACGTGTCGGTTGCAATTCCGTCTGTCAAAAGCAGCACTGCGGCGAGCGGCTGTCCTTCATAACGCTGCTTGATCTGCGAGAGTGCCGTGTTCAGGCTGGACGCGTTGCCGTTGAATTCAATCGGATCAAAATTGGGCACCTGCTGCAGTCGATCAGCAACCGTGTAACGCCGCAGTTCAAAGTCCTGTTCGAGTCGATTCAGCCAGCCGACCGGATCTGACTTTTCACCGTTCTTCAAAGCGTCTGCAAACAGATCCGCGCGAGTCACATCGCTTGAATCGGCCTGAACAAGGTGACTGCGACTGTTATCGGCCAGCACGGCGACGACGTTGGCTCCGGATCGCGGACGTGAGCTGCTCCAGAGTGGATTCATCAGGCAGACAGCCAGCAGAAGCCAACCTGTGATTCGCAACACGGGGCTCAGTGGCATGGATGCGAGATGGCGGCGGTTCAGCCACAAAGCCAGCAACACGCCCAGAGCGGAGACCGTGACCGTGGGCACGATCCAGCTTCGATCACCAATCACCAGGCTTGCAAGCAATGGCACAACCATGAGCACGAATCAGGCAAAAGCAACGCGGGCTGAGTTCCGGAGTGTTGCAGGCCATCCGGAACAACGAATGAGCGTACGACGAACTGTGCCCTGGTCCGTCGTCAAAGTAAACTCAATCGGCCCCTGATCGGCAAAAGATTGCCTTCCTCAACGAGGATTCAGGAGTGTGGTTTTCTTCTTCAAAGTCCTGAGTGTCAGAAAAATGCTCAACGTACAACCAAAGAAAATAACCCACGCGGAATCCACGTAGTATCTCTGCTCGGCGACGACGTGTTCCAGGAAATTCAGCAATAAAAACGCGATGCCAATCAGCAGCACCGCACAGTACTCACGCCGCAAAACCATTCGCACGCGAAACGACCGGGACGGAGCAACCCAGCCCGTCAGGCGAGGCATGAACAAGGGCGTGGCACACGACCATGCGGCATAAGCTGGTCCAAATTTCTGGCTCAAGAACTCTTCTTCAGCAGAGATGATGCGTTCGTAATAGATCCAGAACAGGCATCCGGTGATGGCAATCAGCGACAAGTCGGCGGGCACCATGATGATGCCCATCGTGATCAGAAAATTGCCGAGATACAGTGGGTTACGTACTACGGAATACCAGCCAGTGGTGTTGAGTTCCGTCGCAATCTGGCAGGCGGTGTTGCGTCCTGAAGTACCATTGTCGACGAAGCCCACGGTCGTTGCACGAATGATAAGACCGAATATTGAAACACTCAGGCAGATCCAGTCCCAGACATGCTGCGCCGAGTGGCTGCCAGCAAAATACTGGAAATGGCTGAGGCTCCATAGCCCCGGAATCAGCAGAAACAGTGGCAAAATCCCGCGATGTCGAAACAGCCATGCTCCGTCACGAGCCATTCTTTCTGCAATCATAACCCGTTCCTTCAGGTCTTCAAAAATCACTGCGATCCGCAATGTGAAAGGCGGCTGCTGAATGGGCCGCAACGAAAGGCAGGATTCGCCATCTCTGCAGGGAAACCCTGTGTTCTGCGTCTGCCATGCAATACTACGAGTATAGTATAGCGGCGGGACTCAGCCGCAACAATATCGATTGTTCGGACCCTTCGCGGAGCGACAGAACCTCAAAGTTCCCCCAGCACATTGCCCTGAGCGAAATGGGATTGAAGTCGGTCATCGATCCCGACATGAATGGTGAAGTTGAACTGACGAGGTTATCCGTGGAGTTGATCACTATGGCTCACATGATTGGTCATGCGAGGCGGTTTTTGCTGCCCGCGTGATCAATCAACGTGATACAGCTTTCTATAGACCTGAAACTCATCACCATCCGTCGTCATGATGACGAGTGCCCATTGGCTGGGATCCGAGGAATCCCAGAAGGCGAGATCTTCAAGTGACCCGGCTCCCTGTGGGGCGATCTGGCTTACGATGCGGA
>CANHVD010000547.1 GCA_947463775.1 Planctomycetaceae bacterium
CCGCGACTCTTTCACCGTCCGCTGTGTAGCCACCAGCGCTTGTGACCATTGCCGAAGTCTGCTTCGGATAAGGCATCAGAACTCGCTGCCCCTGATGCATTGTCGAGTCGGTTAGTTCCTTGAGAGTCCTTCCGACTACGCCGGTGGTGCCTTCTACGTTCAAGGCATTGGGCACTCGCATCGTGGCTCCCACGGCCGACAACTGCTGGACCCATGGCCGAACTTCCAGGATCGGTCCTCGAATTTTCCACCGTTCATCGGAGGCAATGGCGCCGGTTTCATACAGCGGGTCCATAAAGCGGTTGCCGGCAAACTTAAGAATCGCCACCTTCAGAGTTTTGGGCGGCAGTGTCGAGGCAATCGCCGACCAGCGGCTCGTACGGTCATTGCCAAATGTCATGATCCCTGCGTGCTGGGAGCGGTCAGAATCCAAAACCGGGTCGAGATCGTAAACGCCCATTTCACGTCGAAGCAGATTGATCTCATCCCAGTCTCCACACAGGAAGTCCCATTGTGGCAGAGATTTTTCCTCTTCCGGATCTCCCGATTTGTAGTTCGCCGCGAAGGCCTTCAGGACTTCGGGCTTGTCGAAATCAGCGTCCAGTGAAATCGAAAGAAAGCGAACGTCCTTGCCAAGTGTACCAGCCAGAAGCTTGCGGAGCTCAACGATACCTTCGTTCGTTGGCGCACAGATTCCTGAGCAGCGCGTGTAGAAAAATGTGATGATGACAATCTGATCTTTCACCAGGTCATCATAGAAACGAACTCGAGAACCATTTTCTGTTTTGAGTTCAATATTGGTGAAGCGGTCACTGAAGCGTCCGGTGTCTCTGTGATTTTTCTTTGGCCCGGAAACGCCCGGCATCTTCGGCTCGTCAATATAACGGGAATCGTCGAGAACCCATTCTGATGATCCAATCACATACGGCCGACCTGGATAAGCAAACCGATTCTCCGGATCCACGGCGTAGACTCTCGCCTTGATTTCTTCGGGCGTGAGCTTTGTCATGCGGCTTTCACCCGCAGGAACCGCATCCTCTGCGGTGTCTGTTGCGGAATTCTTTGATCCCGCTGCACTCGTCGCCGCGCCGGCGGAAAGAGTCAGGGCACAGACTTCTTTGGGATTCAGAGGTTGGCCCGTGATGGGGCAAATCACCGGTGGGTTTGTTGCTGATGCCTGCTGCTGCCCGGCTGGTGATTGCAACGCTGTTGGCGACTTGTGGGACGTCAGATGCGTTGAGATCAGGTAAATGGAGTGACATGACATCAGCACCATGGCAAGGATTGCCAGTCGCTTCATTGTAATTGCTCGCCAAGATTTCCCCGGTTGCCTGATCGCCAAAATGCGTACTCAAACATACGTGAAGATCCGAAAGCCGTCACAGATTCCTGGCCCTGCAGGCTGTTTTAGGGGACCTCGCGGGAGGTTTCCGGCGGAGGAGTTCCCCGCCAGGTAATCAACGGAGTGTGCAAAGAGGCGATACGTCAGACCGGAATTCCTCAGTCTGGAAACCGCGTACGGCATGGGGGAATACAAGCACAGGGTAGCAATCCTGCGGATGGGCATGTCTCGCTTCAACAGACACTGTCCAGTATCAGCCAGCTCTGCAATGTCGCGCCGCGTCATCCCGCCAAGTGCTATGAATACGAGCGGACAACAGGGCACGACGAACAATTGCCCTTTGAGAAATGAATTGGTGCGGAATAGAAACCCTGGGACTCGAACCTGTCAGGCTCAATCGCCACATCGTCGACGTCGATCAGAGGCCGCTCACTTTCCGCACAAGCGGCGACACGCACTTCATTTCGCAGAGAGCCCAGCAAAAAAGCCTGACAGAGAATAATTCTCTGCCAGGCCTTCAGGGTTCGACACAGTTCAATGACTGATGACGTGACTGCAGACTACGGAAACAGGTTCTGAGTCTGTTGTGGAGCCTGTGTGGGCAACAGTCTGGTATCCAGATTGAACATCATTCGCATATCTTCATGCTCAACAGTATGGCAGTGACTGACAAAACTACCGATCCATGTTGAGAGCTTCACAAAGACTTCGACTTCATCTCCCGATCCCAGGATCACCGTGTCCTGCTTAAATTGATCGCGAGGGGACGGGGGCCGACCATTGATCCGCTGCACCATCTGCGTCGTAGCGTGCACGTGGATCGGATGCCACCAACCACCACTGTTGTTACGGATGATCCAGCGTTCTACTGTTCCGAGCGTTGGGGTCAGGTTTCCGACGTTGGTGTCATAAAAGACGTCATTGACCTTCCATGCTCCATTACTGCGATGCCAGGAGATAATCTGTGTCTTCACAACCTCTTCGGCCAGAAAAGGTTTATGCGGGCGCAGTACGGTATCCAAAGTGATCGCCAGGTCCGGACGGCCGCCATGAACAGGTTCATCCGAAATGATAAACTTGACCAGACGTTCTCCGGCTTCACCGTCCTCCAGGATTGTGCCGTTATCCCGCAACAGACTGATGTCGGCAGTGCCACGAGGCCCACGACCGTCGATCTGCGGCAGAATATTCTCCAGATAGACTTCACGAATTCCTCGAGCTGCCAAAGCGCCAAAGTCCACAATCAGGTCGCAGCGTGTCGCCGAACTCTGAAGGGTGAAGTCCTGCACAATTGGTTTTGGATACAGGGACGAGTCCAGACCAATCATCCAGAACGGCTGTGCCATTTTGTGATCTTCGGTCCGCAGCTGCAGGGCCCAGACGCGTGCATTGCCGGCTCCCAGAATGTTGAATCGATACTTGCGTTTCTCCACTGTGCATCGTGGGTTGGCAATTCCATTCACTGTCATCACGTCACCCATCTGCCCGTCGTGGCTCAGAGTGTCATAGAAGATGGTGCCATCCGGGTTGAAGACTTTGTCTCCAAGGGCCAGCAGCTGATGATATTTGTTGAAGTCAGTCTCCGGGCCGCCACGTTTGGCAGGATCAAAATCCAAAGACTGTGCGACACCCGCGGCATCCTCACCAATTTTTGGATAGACACTAGGCAGGATATTCTTCCGCATCAGCTCTTCAGAGATATTGTCTGACAGGTGATAGAAGCCCGCTAAACCGGAGTAAACTGCCGGGCCGGTTTCATCCATTCCATGGTCGTGATACCACAACTGGTCCCCGGTGTCCGTATCATCAAACGCGTCGCCGGCCAGACCACCAAGGGGGCCCAGGACGCGTTGAACTCGAGCTGGATTGCCGTCGGCTTCTGTCGGCCATCCACCGGGCGGATCGTCGCCTTTCGGAGCAGGGCCGGGTTTGGACTGATAGATGGGAATTCCCAGAGCGGCGGCTGCCGTCATGTAGTCCTCACCGGTCTCCCCCGTACGTTGCAGAATGTCGAGGTTGCGATCCTTCACACGTGGAGGAATGTTGGGGTAGTAGTAGTCTCGAGCTTCGCCAGGTTTCACTGTAAAGTGAGGCGATCCGTCGGAATGCGACGGAGAGTGTCCACCGTGCAGATGTGTCGATCGATCGTGAGGCAGAGTGTTGATATTGCGAACCACAAAGGGTTCTTGAAGCCGCGCGAAGAACGTAGGGCCCGGCACACTGCCATTATATCCCCATAACGGCGTCTTAATTCCGACACCCAGAACGTCGGCTTCCACGGCATTGATGGTCAGATCAAAAAACTGTGTGGGATGAAGGTCCCAGTCCGCTGGATGTTGCCAATACTCTGGCGCGATTCCGTGCTTGACCTGTCCGACGCCAATCTGTCCCCACGCGTCCGGGCTGTAGTTGCGGCGTAATTCTTCGGTGTTCAGAGGAACGCTGCTGACCGCTGTGGGCCGCATAACGGCCAACGCGGGCATTTCTCGTACAAACTTGGGAAACTCAATTGCTGTTCCACCATTGCGCAGCGCGGGATGCATGACGGCAGATCCTGTCGCTGTGGTTGGAATCGGGAAATCGCCTACCTCGCGACCATTCGCGGGTGTGGCTGGACCTGATGTACCAGCCCAAACACCATCGGTATGTGCCGCGATATGGTCGAAGTGACCAATAACCCACACGGCTCTGACAATTTCCTGCGACGCTTTTTCCTGGTCCCTCGTAATGGGAGGAGTCGGATCAGAAGCGACCGACGGTCTTAATGGGTTCGTTGGTAAGTTCAGGAAGTTCGAGAACTTGCCTCGCGCCTGACGGGAGATAAAACCGGCAACATCAGCACTCGCCACAGCTGTCGTTCCGCCCGTCGTTCCGCCCGTCGTTCCGCCCGTCGTTCCGCCCGTCGTTCCGCTTGTTGTTGAAGCTGTCGTTGAGGGCAGTTGAGCCATCAGCGATTGGACCACTTCTGCTGAACCAGGCGCTGTACCGTTAGTCCCAAACAGAGTCCCGTGTACCGTCTCACGTTCCTGCTTCTGCTGAGTTTCGAGCTTTTTGCGATCGTTCTCATGACGAGCGAGAGCCGTTTTGAATTCGGCCAGCACATCGTCCCGTCGAGCCTGATCCAGCTCCGGACCCTGGACTCGCTTCTGCAGGTCTGCAATCTCTTCCTGATGCAACTCCTGAAGATCTTTCCATTCCTTCAAATGGATCTTCTGAAGTTCAGTCGCCACGGCCTGCTTCTCGGCATTCGTCGCCGTCTGAACCGACGTTGGGGA
>CANHVD010000548.1 GCA_947463775.1 Planctomycetaceae bacterium
GCCTTTGGTTTCGGCAATACCGGAGCCAGTGCAAAGACTCCGACCACGTCCTGCCCGATCACTCGAACAGGAGTTTGGTTACGGCCGGGATAGAGAGCACTCACGTTGGCCGGAACTTCTGCCAGCACGTGACGATAAAGTTCATCGCTGTCAACGATGCGGTTTTGATCAAAGTCCGCTGAACCTT
Source organism: Planctomycetaceae bacterium (assembly GCA_947463775.1). Lineage (GTDB taxonomy): Bacteria > Planctomycetota > Planctomycetia > Planctomycetales > Planctomycetaceae > SXXK01. The sequence goes on from CANHVD010000548.1 coordinate 188, forward strand.
CGAGTCCCTGCACAAAGCTGAGCGTAAATGCTCCGTGACCGGCTTCGCGATCTTCACTGGAAACTTCATCGCGTCGGCAGGCGGCAAAAGTGATAAGACCCTGAGCCTTCTGCAATGCGTGACCGACATTCTCTGCGATCGTAAACCCGGAGGCAGTTCCCGCGCTGCCGGAGTGACACGAATCCAGAATCAACAACTTCTGAGCGGCCAGACATTCCTGTAGCATTTGACGCAAATCGTCGACCGGCAGAGACGTCTCCTTTTCGCGAGTTCCATCGAAGTCGATTGGACAAACGTAGCCGATGAGTTTGAAGTTCTCACCAACTCCCTCAGATCGCAGACCGCCGTGGCCGGAGAAACTGACCAACACCGTATCGTTCGGTGTGGCATCCGACAGGAATCTTCGGATCTGATGTCGAAGATTGTTCAGGGTGGGGCGAAGATTTGAATCTTCCTGCCGATCGGTCATTTCCAAAATGCCATCCGGATCGTAGCCGCAACGATCTCGCAGTGTTGAAGCCAGCAGCGTGGCATCTTTAACGCAGCACTTCAGTGGATTCTTAGGGTACGCATCAATACCAACGACAATTGCGAGCCGACGTCCGCTGGTCAGTTGCTTTTCGAGATCCTTCGAAAACTTTTGTTGTGCGTTGCCGGTGGCGATTTGTTTCTGAGCCGTCGTGGACGAATTCACAAAGAGAGTGAAAACGCTGAGGCTCAGGACTATGAGTTTTTCGAGATTCATGGTTCTGAGGATTTGAGAAGAGCCCGGGAATTGCGACTAATGAACGTTGCGATTCAGCCAACTCACATTGGCGGCGCGGGGGCGGGTATCAGGGCTGGTGGTGCAACCGGATCCACAGGAGCAGGAGGCGGGGCAAGATCATCGTCGCTCGGTGCTGGCAAAGGGGCCTTCTCGACAGCAGGTACCTCCGCATTAGGCGCCTTGGCTTTTTTGGTCGTGAAGCCCGGTCGCGGTTTGCCTTCCTCGTCCAGCAGTTTAATGGATTCATGGAACGGCCGAGCGAAGTTATGATCAGCGTTGTCGTCGAAGGCGGCTCCGGACCACAGGAATGAGTAGACTCGGGTGCCATCGACAACACTCCGCAGAATTGTTGTCGCACCGTTCTCTTGTTGCACAACCAGTACCTGCGACGGCAAAGGTCCGTCCTGATCCAGCAGCCGTTCTTCCATGAGTTTTGCGCCGGTATCCTCCACAACCTGTTTTCTGACCGTATCAAAGAAGGTCTTCGACTCGGCCGAGATATCAACCTTCAATTTGATCACATCGATCTGGAACAACATTTCCTGTTCCGGGATCACATACTCAAAACGCGTAAGACCTCCTTCCGATGGCTCCTTCTCAGTCCGACGTACCTCACCGGGCATGCGAAACGAGAGCCCATCGCTCAATGCGACGGTCTCAGGCCAGTCTGCAGACTTATCGGCATCGGGAGGTTCTACAGGTTTTGGGCCGGGAGTTGGTGCGACATCCGACGCAGCTTCGATGGAGAGACCCGTGACAACTGAGTCCATACCAACGCATTGAAATGTCGTCGCATAACGTTGAACACTCGAAGTTCCAGTGACGAGCTGTGTGACGGTAAACGTCCGAATGTTGTCTGTGCTGACTTCTGTCGTGAAGGTTTCAAGCTCCGTCGATTTCACTTCAGTCAAGCGGTCACGGATTTGCTGGAAGAGCCCATTGAACTTGTCTCGTCCAACCTCCTCGACGACGGAAGGATGAATCCATGCGGAGGCAACATCATCTTCCCCCTTCATAATCGATTCCAGAGGCCCTTCTGCGATGATCGCGTAGAAGTTGGCAAATCGTTGCTGCAGTTCGTCTTCCTGCAGGTCTTGATAGAGTGACGTCTCTACTTCCTGCAACTCGGGGGAATCCATACTGAAGCCGACAATTTTTCCCTCCGACAAACGGATCACCAGCTTCAGGGATCCTTTTTCGCATTTCAGTTCTGTTTGGGCCTCGACATCACCATTCTCTAATGTCGAGATGTGAATCTGACTCTTTAGCGGCAGCTTCATTTTTCCATGCGAGGACTTTGCGTATTTCAGAGCATACTCAAAGATCGGCTGATCGACCTGATGCACAATGCTGGTGTGAAGTGCGCCGGTGATCAGCTGCGAATTCGTGACATCATCAAGGGCTTTAACATAATCAGCCAGCGCTTTATGAATGCCTTCTTTTGTCATTGGAGACGCTGGCATTGGATCGTCGGGGGATACCGAGTCGGGGGATTCTGTACTCAGAATCAGGCCGATGATGAACTCTTCCTTCACGACTCGACTGTCGGCGTTGCGGTCAAAGTGTCCTGAACCAGCGGCTTCGGTTCCTGTCAGCCGACCATCTTCGTTGATATCAATTTTGCTGAAACGATCGGCGGCCGTTTTGCGAATTTCCGCAATTGGCATGTTCCGAATTTCGGAGTCAGCGCTCGCAAAGCCTGTTTTGAATTCGGTCTCAGTAAGCCGGCGATCACCATTCTTGTCGAATTCTTCATAGCCCGACATTTCTGTCCCGGACAATCGCTGATCTTTGTTTGAATCTCGATCTGCAAACAGCTGCTGTGCCAGCCTGTTTGCCTGCGACTGTTGCTCCTTCGCAGCTGCAGTGAACTCTGCCAGAGAAATCTCCCGGTCGCTGTCCTGATCCAGCGACTTCAGATCAGTCGCTTCACGGCCACTCAGAACACCATCCTGATTTGAGTCCTGCTGCTGAAATAGGTCGTCTGCAGCAACAAACGAAGCAGGCATAGCGACGGCAGCGCTGAGAAGGAAACTTGTTAATGTGAAACGGACGGGCATACGAAGGTTTCCCTGATGAACAGTTTTGGCGATTACGACTTGCGGAGTTCCTCGGAATCCGGCTCGGAGAGCCTGCGAGGATTGACGCAGCTACGTGAGGGGCTCAAGAATGCGACCAAGCTATGTTTTCCGCCTCACATTCTTTGAATCACTGTCCGAGCCATTTGTGTGACATCGAATCCAAAAAATTTCCTATCGACCGCTGAAGAGCCTGTTTCGCTGTGGATTGAGCAGTTGTCGGCGGCAGATCCGCAGGCCGCTCACAGGCTGTGGGAACACTTTTGTCGTCGCCTGATGAACTTTGCTCGTGGTCGACTCAAGGCTGAGACTCGCCGCATTTACGACGAAGAAGACGCGGCCCTGAGCGCCTTCCGAAGTTTGTGTCGGGGCATTGAGGCACAAAGATTCCCGGAGATTTCGGATCGCGACAATCTGTGGGCGTTGCTGGTCGTCATCGCCAGCCGAAAAATCATCAACCGCAATCGCTATGATGCTCAGCAGCGGCGCAGTGGTGACCGGACAGTTAACGAAAGCGTGCTGCAGAATGCTTCCGAGATCTCAAGTCCGCTCAATAACGTGCCTGCACGTGAACCGACTCCGGAGCTTGCCGCCGAGGTCGCTGATCTCTCGCAATATCTTCTGAAACTGCTGCCTGAAACAGATCTGCAACAGCTCGTGCTGTTAAAGCTGGAGGGGCACACCAACGAAGAAGTGGCCGAGCAGATGAGTGTCACTCGGCGGACCGTGCAGAGAAAGCTGGAGCGAATCAGACGGCTTTGGCTGGAAAGCGCCGAAATGCCCAGTATTGATCCTGTCGAAGAGTGACGCAGAGATTTTGGAACGCTTTGTGTCACTGTTTCTGGCGCAATGGTGATTGTAGATTTGAAGGATGCCGGATTCCGCAATGCGGTGAGTGGTGCAGGAGAGTTCACGATCACCCTGTGCGGTCTGGCTTGCTGGTTTGGTCGACTCGTTCGGCCTGAGAATTCGTTGAAAGATCTGCATGACGTTTCTTGACCCGGAGTATGCCAGCCTCTCTTCTGAACAGCTTTCGTTGATCGATCAGATCTGCGGGACGTATGAGCAGCGTCGTCTCAAGGGAACAGCCACCCGTATCGAAGATCTGGTCGTGGGCGCCCCGGAGTTACTCCGCCCGATTTTGGAGTATGAACTGATCCGCGTTGAGCTGGAAATCGCGGCCACGTGGCATCAACTTCCTGCATTGTCTGATCTCAAGAAGCGATTTCCGAACTCCGCGTCAAGAATTGAAAGAGATTGGTCTCAGTGGGGGCTTGAGAGTCTGCCTTCGAAGTCACAGACGCATTCTGAAGCATCAGAACTGAGTCGCCGTGAAACGAAGAATCAGATGGGGCAGCCGACTCCCGTCGGGAATCTCGGTCCAGTCGCCACGCCGGAAGAACCTCGTGCACAAAGCGATTCCGACGTGCGTTTTCGCATTCTGCGTCGAATCGCAGAAGGAGGTATCGGGACGGTCTACGCGGCATTCGACAATGATCTTCAGCGGGAAGTGGCACTTAAAGAACTGAAACGCTCACTTGTCAGCCAGACTGCACTGGTCAGTCGATTCCTGCTGGAAGCGA
>CANHVD010000549.1 GCA_947463775.1 Planctomycetaceae bacterium
GGCCCAGCCGGTTGTCTTATCGCCGTCCAGAGCATTCGCGACCGGCCAGCCTTCCTGCGAGTAGTCGGCCCGTGCATTTGTCAGCACCAGACCTTTCGCATCGTTGCCCGTCAGCAGTTCGACCTCAAGTTCCGACAACACGAAGTTCGGATCACGAGGATTGCGGCCGACGCCAACTTGTCCGTCCGGGAACTTTTCTGTCAGAACTTCCAGCCGCAGCACGGTGTGCCGCCCGGCTTTGACGGGCAACGTCAGTGTGTAAACATCTTCTTTAGGGCTTGTGCCCGTAGCGATGATGCTATTGTCGTCACGCACAGTCAGAGTTGCTGCGTTCTCTGACAGGGCTTCACTCACGGGACCAAAATTCCAGTTGCTTTCTTCAGCTTTGGAACTCGCCTGTTCGGCAGCAGAAAGCTTGTCTTTAAGCTCGGTGATACGAGCATTGATTCGGCTTCTCTCTTCTTCGATCGCTGCAGTTGGAATCTCGAAGGTTGGCGCATCATCGTATCGATCGGCATCCTGTGTCTGATTGAAGATCGCAAACAGCCCATAATACTCCTGCTGAGATATCGGGTCGTACTTGTGAGTATGGCACTTCGCACAGCCAGCGGTTAAGCCCATCCAGACCTGCAGCGTCGTGTCGACTCGATCCTTCACTGCAATCGTGCGAAATTCTTCGTCATCGGTTCCGCCTTCATCGTTGCTCATGGTGTTGCGATGAAAGGCCGTCGCGATCAATTGATCGGTTGTAGCATTGGGAATCAAGTCGCCCGCGAGCTGTTCGACGGTCATCTGATCCAGAGGCATGTCGGCATTGATCGAATTGATTAACCAGTCACGATAAGGCCACATCGTCCGGCCCAGATCTTTTTCATAGCCCTTAGTGTCCGCATAACGAGCCAGGTCCATCCAGACTCGCGCCCAGTGTTCGCCAAACTGAGGATTCTTCAATAGCTCGTCGACCAGCTTTTCATAGGCTTCATTTGTTGGGCTCGCAGCGAACTCATCGGCCATCTCAACGGTGGGTGGCACTCCGGTCAGATCCAGAGCGACGCGTCGGACGAGCAGATGCGGAGAAGCCTCAGGGCTGAACTTCAGTTGCTTCGTCGCTAGTGTTGCAGCCACAACTGAGTCAATCGCAGCGGCAGTACTTTCGCTCGCGACTTGCGGACGCACGATTGGCTCAAACGACCAATGTCGTCCCCAGACCGCCCCTTCTTTGATCCATTGTTTCAATATCGCAATCTGTTCCGGCTTCAGCTCTTTATGCGAATCCGGCGGAGGCATAATGAGGTCAGCATCGGTGCTGAGGATTCGCTGCATCAAAATGCTGTCGTCCGGATTTCCCGGAATGATGGTGACTCCGCTGTCGTGAGCGGCTTTTGCATCCTGTTCTAGATCAAGTCGCAGGTTACCTTTACGAACGGATTCATCAGGTCCGTGGCAGGCGAAACAGTTTGTGCTCAGGATGGGCAACACATCCTGGCCAAAGCGAACGGAATCATCGGCAGTCAGCGAGCGAACTGGTGAAAGGCACAGTAACCCAATAAGAACAATCTGACCGCTTTTCATGATATCGCGTCCGCAGCATCGCATTCAAAAATTCACAGATTCGGCGATTGTACCATTCTTCGCCGCTGCGGAAGTTTTACTCGACACAGGCATGCTCAGGGAAGCTGGCCGCAACATTCTCAGTTTTCTGCGAAGAGGTTTATGCGACGGGGAGAGCAAGTGGCGTCAGGCGGGCTGTTTTGCACTCCTCGTGTAACGTCGAGCTGGAGGCGGCGGCGAATTTCGGCATTGACGGCTGCGACTTGCCTTTAAACGATCAAATCATCGGTCCGCAAGCCACATGACAGACGCTCCTCAGCGGTTATAGTATGGGAACAAGTCTGCCCACAGACTGAGTTTCTGTACCAGCACGATCGGCTGCCTCCGCAACTTTCAGTGTCATGCAGTCGCGGATTGACGGCCTGACGAGATCTCCACATGTTTCGATTTATCCTTCGCAGTATTGTTCATTATCGACGTTCCCACTTCGTGGTGATGCTGGCAGTGGCCGTTTCGACTGCTGTTATTGGCGGAGCATTAATCGTTGGGGATTCCGTGCGAGCCAGCCTGAGGCAAATGACACTCAGTCGACTCGGCGGGATTACTCATGTGCTGCATTCGCCTCGATTTGTTCGGGAAAAACTGGCCGATGAGATCTCAGAGACTCTGAAGTCGGCCGAAGTCGAATCGTTACGTTCCGTGCATGCAGCTCCGGCGATGCTGCTGCCCGCGAGTGTGGAAAAGAAAACGGCCACCGGCGAACTTCGTCGCGCGGCTTCTGTGACGATCCTCGGCCTCCGCCCCACCGACTGGGGAATGCTGGATTCAACGACCAGCGAAAGTCCTGTTAAGCCGCCTGGCGATGCGGGCATTGTGCTGGGCTACAAGACCGCAACCGAACTCGGAGCCGTCGTTGGAGATTCTGTTTCCGTCTGGGTTGAACTGCCCTCTTCGATTCCTCGCGATAGCCTGCTGGGCGAGCGAGAAGACACGACAATTGAAATTGTGCTGACGGTCGAGGCTGTCCTGCAGGAGTCCGCTGGCGCGTCACGATTTTCTCTGCTGCCTGCTCAGCAGTTGCCTTACAACGCGTTCGTTTCACTGGCAACATTTCAGCAACGACTCAATCTTGAAGAGCGAGTTGCCAGCCGCCGCAATCCGGTGTCTCGCCCCGCGCGAGTGAATACGATTCTGATTGGTGGTGACCAGCGTCCGGATCCATCCACCGTTAAATCCGCCAGCGGCCTGATGCAGTTAATGCAGAATGACGTCAGCGCGGCAGATGAGCTGCAGACATTGGTGAAAAAGTCGATCTCGGCTGAAGACATCGGCCTGCGATTTCGCATCATCGAAGATCGTGGCTATCTGTCTGTCGAAAGCGACAGCATGATTCTTGAAGATTCGATTGCGGAAGCTGTGCAGAAGGCGGCCGAAAACATCGGCATGAAAGCCGCGCCGACTCTGGTTTATCTGGCCAATGAGATCAACGCCACCAAGCGTGAAGACAAGAACGCTCGCTTCTCGATGTATTCGATTGTAGCCGGTCTGGATTTCGCACAGCCCGCACCGCTGGGCCCGATTTTGCTCAATGATGGAACTGCTGTGCCGGCGTTAAAGGATGATGAAATCATTCTTTCAGACTGGTTGGCCGTCGACCTGGGAATTGGAGTTGGTGAGACCGTGGATGCTCGTTGGCATGAGGTCGGCAGTCACGGGGATCTTCCGGAAACGCACAAGACTTTCACAGTGCGAGGAATCCTGAAGGCCGATGATCCGATGTCGGTTGATCAGGATCTGACGCCATTCGTGGACGGTGTAACGAACGTCTATTCCTTCGGAGACTGGGATCAGCCCTTCGATATGGAGATGGATCGTATTACCAGCCGTGATGATGAATACTGGGATGCTCATCGCGCGACTCCAAAGGCGTTTGTTTCGCTGGCGACGGCCGAGAAATTCTGGAGCAGTCGCTTCGGCCGATATACGTCGATCCGCGTTGCTTCAGAGGGAAACGTTCTGCCCAAAGATCGCATGGAGATTGTGCAAACGCGGCTCGCGGATGAAACTCGATCTTTGTTGAACCCGATCAAAATGGGAGTCGGCTTCCGGCCGATTCGTGCGGAAGGACTTCAGGCGTCGGCAGGAGCGAACGACTTCACGGGGCTGTTTATCGGTTTCAGCTTCTTTCTGATTCTGTCCGCGATCCTGCTGGCGGCGTTAATGTTTCAGCTCAGCGTACGGCAGCGAGTTGCACAGATTGGATTGATGGAAGCGATCGGATTTACGGAGCGGCGTGCTCGACGATTCTTCGTGATGGAAGGTCTGGCCGTTGCACTTCTCGGCAGTGTGTTGGGTGCGGATTTGGCGGTCTTGTTTGCCAGACTGATGATCCATGGACTCACAACGTGGTGGGTCGGAGCTGTCGGGACTCAGTTTCTGCAGCTGGATGTGCAGCCACTCAAGTTACTTGTCGCTTCTGCTATTTCATTGTTTCTTTCCGGAGCCGTCATATGGAATTCGGTGCGCCGCAGCACGCAGAGATCTCCGCGTGAATTGCTGTCGGGACTCGGCTCCGATGACATGGAAATCCGTCGCCGCCCGATCATCAACGCGTTGATGTCTTTGGGACTGTTGATGTCCGCCATCGCGGCGATTGCGTTGCCCGTGGCGGGAGTCGCCGGATTGCTGCCGACGAACGAAGCGTTTGGCGGTTTGTCGTGGCGAGTCGTCGGATTCTTTCTCGGAGGATTTGCCTGGCTGTCCGTGAGCCTGCTTTGGTTGCGTCACAGCTTGCGTCGGCGAGCTGGTGATGCAGTTTTGGGATCTCAGATTTCCAGCCTGAATGGACTGGCCCTCGCCAATGCCGCGCGAAATCCTCAGCGCAGCTTGCTGACAGCGGCGCTGATTGCATTTGCGGCGTTTGTAATTGTCGCGGTCGGTGCTGGACGCAGAAATCCGGTGTCGGAAACTCCGGATCTGAATTCGGGGAACGGCGGCTTCTCGCTGGTCGCCGAGTCTTCGCAGCCTGTTCTGTTCGATCTCAATTCAA
>CANHVD010000550.1 GCA_947463775.1 Planctomycetaceae bacterium
GCCACCGGGCAGAGATTCGATTTGACTTCGCCGGAAGCTCTGACGGAGCTGCCAGAAACTGCACCGACATCAACAAGTGCTGATATCCCATCGTTGATGCAGGAGGCGACTCAGTACATTCTGGCCAACGAAGCAGGTCGCACGGACGTCTGGATCTGTTCAGATCTGCGACAGTCGGATTGGAATCCGGGCGGCGGCCGCTGGGAATCTGTTCGCGAACAATTACGTGATCGTGACGGCGTGCGAATCTATCTGCTGGCCTATCAGGATCAGGCTCCGGATAATCTGGCGGTATCTATCAGCGGAGTTCATCGACGCGAGACAGTTGACGGTGCTGAGCTGGTGATGGATCTGAAACTCACGCGAGCAGCCGCGTCCAACGATCCTGTTCGCGTTCCCGTGACTTTTGTCATCTGGGGAGCGCGTTCGACAATTGATCTGGAGCTGACGGGAACTCAATTGGTTCGCAACGGACATACGATTCCAATCGATCGCGAATCAAAGCGAGGATGGGGACGAGTCGAGTTGCCTCGCGATGCAAATTCGTCCGACAACGTCTTTGATTTTGTCTATGCGGAACCGGCCGTGCAGAAGACCGTCATCGTGTCTGATGACGCGGAAGTCGCGGAATTGTTGCGGCTTGCGGCGGCGACTCCTTCGGATCGAAGTCTGGTTTACGACGCGCAGATTGTGGCGGCATCGCAGGCGGCGGTCATTGAATTCGACAAGACCGCGTTGATTCTCTGGCATGCGCCGTTGCCGACGGACGTTCTCGCGAAGCAACTGGAATCGTTTGTTGGCATGGGCGGATGCGTGATGTTCTTTCCGCCGGAAGTCAAGTCTGACACAGCGTTCCAGGGAACTCGCTGGGGCCAGTGGATGGAACCTCAGGACGTGGATCATTTTGCAATTTCGCGATGGCGAACGGACACCGATCTTCTGGGAAACACTCTCAGCGGAACACCGTTGCCCGTGGGTCAGCTTGTAACCTATCGCAGTTGTGAAGTTGTGAATGAACAAGGCACCGCGCTGGCTCAGTTGGAGAAGGGACCGCCGTTGTTGTTGCGTGCTCCTACGGATCAGGGAGCGGTCTGGTTTTGCAGTACCCTGCCCACCACGGCAAGCTCAAATTTCGTCAGTAACGGAATCACGTTCTACGTCATGATCCAGCGTGCGGTCGCTAGAGGAGCTGCGGCGTTGGGTGAAGCGCGGCAGTACGACTGTGGAACACTGCCAGCGGGAATTGCCGAGACGTGGAAACCGCTGGATGAAGTTTCTGGACGAGTCCTGATGTCTCAGCGGACCATAAATAACGGACTGTATGAATCCGAAGAAGCGTCGTTTGCGCTCAATCGCCCGCTGACAGAAGATGCCGTTGAAGTTGTGAGCGACGGGACTCTGGAGCAGGTTTTGAATGGTCTGAATTATACTCGAATTGACGACAAGGCCGGCAGTGCGATGGCTCTCGCCAGTGAGATCTGGCGTACGTTTCTGGTATTGATGATTCTGGCGCTGATGGCGGAAGCGTTGCTGTGTGTGCCGGAGAAGCAGGTTTCTGCGGCGGCACCAAAAGTCAGCGCCGTTGTCAGTGAATCCCGAATTGCTGCACCCGAACAAAAGACTTACGACTGGGGCAAACGCGCTATGCTGAAAGAATCGACTCGACCATGACGTTTGTCTGGACACCATTTACTCTCACGCTTTCAGTGATCGTCCTGATCGCTGCGGCATTTTGCTGCCTGATCAGTTGGCGGCGAAGCGGTTATTCACGATCAATGTTCTGGCTGGAGAGCCTGCGGTTTTTGTTGATCGCTCTGGTGGTGTTGACCTTGAATCAGCCTGAGTTTGTGCAGGTGGTTAAACCTCAGGAACAACCGACGCTCGTGATTCTTCATGACACCTCCGGCAGCATGAAAACTCAGGATGTTGTTAATCCACTTGCACCAGCCGAGAAACCAAAGACACGTGAAGAATCCATTGCGCCGGTGATTCTGCCGGAACTCTGGAAGCCTGTCGAAGGCCGTATGAAAGTCGTTTTTGAGCCGTTCTCTTCGCAACCTCCGACGGTCGAGAAAGGAACAGACCTCAACCATGCATTGCAGGCCGCGGCTGACAAACATGCCAACCTGAGAGGAATCGTGTTGTTATCTGACGGCGACTGGAACATGGGGCAGGCCCCGAGTGCTGCTGCCTCCGCGTTGCGAGTCAAGAACGTGCCGGTGTTTTCGGTCGGTGTTGGTAGTGAAGAGCGATTACCGGATATGGAACTGGCGGCGTCCGACGCTCCGACGTTTGGCGTCGTGAATAAGTCGCTGCGCATTCCGTTTCGAGTTATCAGTTGGTTGGCAGCTGACAAAGATATCAAAGTTTCTTTGGACGGTACTCGCGGCGAGAAGATTGAAAAAAACGTTCGCGTCACTGGGATGGGGCAATTGCAGGATACGATCGAATGGAAGCCGGAGAAGACGGGCGACTATGAGTTGACCATCGAGATTCCAGTCGATGCTTCAGAAACTTTGACGGACAACAACAAGCTGACGATCCCGATCAGCATTCGTGACGAGGAGCTCAAAGTTCTTGTCGTGGAGTCGTATCCTCGATGGGAATATCGCTATCTGCGAAATGCACTGGAGCGTGATCCCGGCGTCGAGGTCAGTTGTCTGCTTTATCATCCCGATCTGGAAAGTGTGGGCGGTGGGCGAGGATATCTGGATCAGTTTCCCACAGAGAAAGAACTGTTCGAATACGACGTCGTGTTTTTGGGTGACGTTGGGATTGGTGGCAAGCAGTTGACACCTCAGGATTGCGTCAATCTTCGGCAGTTGGTTCGCAGTCAGGCCGGTGGACTCGTGTTTTTGCCGGGCTTTCGAGGGTTCCAGAATTCTCTCCAGGCCAGTGAGCTGGAAGAGCTCTACCCTGTTGTTCTTGATCCAGCTCATCCGAAGGGACATGGGTCTTCTCGTCCCTCGCGGTTTGCTTTGACGGAAGCTGGTCGTCGCAGCTTGTTGACTCGGCTTGAACCTGATGACAGCGCCAACGAGACGGTCTGGAATGCCTTGCCGGGATTCCAGTGGTATGCAGCGGCGTTGCGTGCAAAGATCGGTTCGCAGGTCCTGGCGACTCATGATTCTGATTCGTCATCATCTGGTCGAGTTCCTCTGATTGCGACTCGGACGGTTGGCACCGGCAAAGTGTTGTTCATGGGATCCGACGGTGCCTGGCGATGGCGAAAAGGTGTGGAGGATCTTTATCACTATCGCTTCTGGGGCCAGGTCGTTCGCTGGATGGCATATCAGCGAAACATGTCTCAGGGGGAATCGATGCGATTGTTTTATTCGCCCGATCGCCCGGAGGCCGGAAATGTTTTGACGTTGAACGCAAACGTGATGAGCACCGCCGGAGATCCGTTGCGAACGGGAACTGTGGTTGTGCAGACGTTGTCACCATCGGGGCAAACGGATTCTGTTAGACTGGCGCCAGCCGGTGAAGACTCCTGGGGACTGTTTACCGGCACGTTCACTCCGACCGAAGGTGGCCAGTATAAATTTGTGACGACCTGTGCGGAGAACGGTGGTCGGCTGGAAACGACGATTGCTGTTCAGGGCCAGGAAAAGGAGCTCATCGGTCAGCCTGCTCGTACCGATGTGCTGAAGGAGATTGCTCAGGTGACACGTGGTGAGTTGACCACGGTGTCGGAGATTCAGAAGCTTGTGGATCAAATCGCCGCTATGCCGGAACCGGAGCCTCTCAATCGGCCGTTTCGATTGTGGAGTCATCCCGCGTGGGCTGCGATGATCGTTGTGCTGCTGGGTGTGTTCTGGACCGGCCGAAAGCTGGCGGGACTGGCGTGACGAGTACGTCGTCATGTCCTCTTTTTACTCTGCACGATGTTTGACCTCGTTGCGTTGAGACGCGATGAGGGGCAGATTGACCATAGAGGTCACGGAGAGCACAGAGGCAAGCTGCAGAGGAATCGCAGGAGGGGGCGATTTTTGAAACGCAGAGTTCGCGGAGGAACGCAGAGGGGAGGCTTGTCAGCCAGCTGTGTTTCACTCTGCGATCCCCTGCGACCTCTGCGTTCGAACAGTCCTCTGCGATTTGTCTCTGTGTGCTCTGTGACCTCTGTGGTGAAACCATTGCACGCGAGAAGTGGGCTGAAGCCCACGCTACGGGGGCTACGTAGAGGGATCAAAGAAAAAGAGCGGGCTGGATAGCCCGCTCTAAGAATTCAAATCCGCTCAAGGGCCGCGTCCCTTGTTATGTTGTCGGCGCTTCGCCTGGGGAGTTCAGGCACTTGTCGATCTGACGAACGGCCTGGCGAAGACGCTGGCTGTTTTCGACGATTGCCAGACGCAGGAAGCCTTCGCCTTCGGAACCGAATCCTCGACCAGGGCTGACTGCGACGCCGCCTTCATTCAGAAGCTTCATCGCGAATTCGATCGAGCCCATTTTCTTCCATGGCTCTGGGATTTCTGACCAGACGAACATGCCGGCTTTGGGCACGATTGGATTCCAGCCGATGCGGCGAAGTCCGTCGCACAGGGCATCGCGGCGAGTCTGGTATTCGGCGGCCATAGTGTCGATCGCAGAATCACAA
>CANHVD010000551.1 GCA_947463775.1 Planctomycetaceae bacterium
ATGATTATCCAACCGATGTCATCAGCTTTCAGCTCGACTTCGTATCGGCGGTCGATCTTCAGTGTGATGACGAGGTTGAAAACGATGACGAAGATCTCCTCGACGAAGACGACGCCGAGATCGATGACGATTCTGTCGATGTTACTGACTGTGAAATGCTCACAGAGGGCAGGGCAGCCGGCGCAGCAATCGAAGGGGAAATCATCGCCAGTGCGGAGACGGCTGTTAGTATGGCGACCGATGGAGAATGGTCAGCCGAAGCCGAACTCATTCTCTATATTGTGCATGGCCTGCTGCATATTTGCGGATACGATGATCTGACGCCCGAAGAAAAGTGCATCATGCGTGCGCGGGAACGAGCAATCCTGAGTGAACTTGGTCTGACCGCGATTTACGCTGAAGACGCAGAAGAAGATCGATACTGAACCATGAAGTGCGTTTATCACGAGCAGCAGATCTGTAATTCCTGTACGTTGCTCGGGCTGGAGTACAATCAGACTCTGCAGCAGAAGGTACAGACGTTGACTTCTCTGTTTCCTGATGCAGCAATCGGGCCATTTCGAGGCGTCTCGTCGCCTCAAGGCGGGAGAATTCGTGCGAAACTGGCGGTATCCGGCTCACTGGATGAGCTGCAGATCGGCTTCTTCGATGATCAGCAAAAGGTCATACCGGTCGATCAGTGCCCGCTGCATCATGCGCTGATCAACGATTCCATCGCACACATTCGACAAATGATTCAGGCTGCCAGGCTGGTCCCTTATGATCCAGGCTGTGATCGAGGCGAATTGAAGTTTGTGGTGCTGACATGTTCGCCCAGTCATCAGCAATTGATGATTCAGTTTGTATTGAGATCAAAAGAGGCGGTCGATCGCATCCGCAGTCTCTGGCGAAAAATGACTGAAACGGAACGACAGGGGATAGCGATCATGTCGATCAATATTCAGCCTGCTCGATCCTCCGCGATCAGCGGTCGCGAGGAAGTGGCGGTTTCCGAACAGACGATGTTGCCAATCCGATTTGACGTAAGCGATACCGACAATCGCGACTTGTTGTTTGGCCCGCAGAGCTTTCTACAGACAAACTATGAAATCGCGACGGCACTTTATGCAGCGGCTCGCGGGATGATTCAGGCGAGCGAGGCGAAACGCGTGCTGGACCTTTACTGCGGCATCGGCGCGTTTTCGCTGACGGCTTGTTCGTCTGAACAAAGCGTTGTGGGAATTGATAATTCCGAAAACGCGATCGCCTGTGCCAACGAAACAGTTCGTCGGAGCGGTCTGACTAACGCGGAGTTTCAATGCCGAAGTCTCGACTGTACGTCGGCCGACCAACTGACGAACAGCAATTTTGACACCATCATTTGTAACCCGCCGCGACGAGGCCTCGATGCTGCCAGTCGAGCACTCATCTTCGCCATTCATCCGCCGCAGGTGATTTACTCTAGTTGTAACCCGGCGACCCTGCAGCGAGACATCGCGGAGTTGGCAGCCAAGTATCAGATCGTGGAGTTGTATCCCTTCGACATGTTCCCCTTCACCCCCCACTTCGAAGTGCTCGCACTGCTGCAACGAAAAGCCGTGCGAAGCTGGTAAGCGACCTGGTGGAGCGATTCTGTTTCACGGGGGGCCGCAGCCACAGACGGAACCTGTCGCTGACGCCTGCGGCTCGCCACCAGACGCTTCTGCCAACAGCCCGCTCGCCCCAATTGAAATACCCTGTATTTCCCAGGGGAACAACCGAGGCTAGCGCCCTGCGGCTGATTGCATCAACAGGCTGTTAGACATCGACCGATAGGCCAATGCCTACGCAGGCCAGATCTGTGAACCGCCGTCGACGCGTAGCACCTGGCCAGTGACGAAGGCTCCGAGGGGACCAGCGAAGAATTCGACAACGCGAGTCACTTCATCAACAACACCCACGCGGTCCAGTGTGCCATCAGTGACGAGGCGAGCATCCTCGACTTTGCGCGTCCCAAGGAAGCGGCCTGTTCGAGTATCCCCCGGAGCAAGGCTGTTGACGTTGATGTTATAGGGGCGAAGCTGTTCCGCGAGACATCGAGTGTACTCAACAACACCAGCCTTGGCCGTGGCGTAGATTGAACTGCCCGCGATTCCCTTGAACGCAGAGATTGAACTCAGCGTCAGAATGCGCCCAGTCTTGCGAGGCATCATGATCCGGGAGCATTCCTGACAGACAAGAATAGTGCTCAGAAGATTGCGATCAAGCACCGCGCGGATGTCTTCAATCTTAATGTTGACGGCATCGTTTGGATTCGGCTTGCCACCGGCGGCCGCGATATCTCCGCCAGCATTGTGAACCAGAATATCGATCGGCCCAAGCTCGCTGCAGACTGATGAGACAACCTGCTTCACTTGGTCAGGATCTGTCAGGTCACCGAGGACTCGACAAGTTTTCACGCCGTGGGTCTGACCAATCTCCAGAGCGGTCTGCGTCAGCGTCGTGCCTTCACCGTATTCGGCCGGTCCGTTCTCGCGCATACCGTGCACGCCGACACTGCAGCCCAAAGAAGCAAGATGCTCCGCGAATGCTCGCCCCAATCCACGACCAGCCCCAGTGACCAGAGCGACTTTACCTTCCAGCATTCTTGATGACATTCCCGACGTTCCTTTGGTCTATACGCCAGAATCACCAGCAGGCGATCTGACAAAAATGTGCGCAGCAAAAAACCCAGTCGAGTTGAATCGTGATGGATCACGTTCAAACGCCTGGGCTATGAAACTTCAAACGGAGAGGGGGGGATTCGAACCCCCGGTACCATTTCTGATACACAGCATTTCCAGTGCTGCACAATCGGCCACTCTGCCACCTCTCCAGATTCTTCAAGCCTGCAAGCCCGAAGGCACTATCAAGCTTCGACAGCTTCTGCAGCAGCGGCCTTTTCAGCCTTGCGCTGAATCACGCCGGCTTCGCGAGTTTCGAGAGCAGCCACGGCGATCAGGCGACGCTTGAGCTGTCGGTAATCGGCATTCAGCAGACGCCACACGGCGTTCTTGCCGCGAGCCTTTCCGGTGACTCCTTCGGAGGCCAGCTTGGTTTCACAAGCTGACAACTGCTGCTGAGCTTTGGTCAGCTGACGTTCAATTCGAGATCGGTCCTTCAACATGCCGCACCAGTAAATTCAAAATCAAAAGGGAAATACTGTTATCGCAGGATGCAACTGAACATAAATTCAGTTCTTGCATCGGGAATCGCGTATTCTTACAACCCGCTCCAGGTTCTTCAACGCGAAACCCCTGAATAAATGGGGATGTTCACGATCCGGGAGCCTACATCACTGCTGATCAGCAGAGTGAATGCACTGTCTTCGAGTATCGACGGTCTGTGGGATCAGGGAAAAACCCAGAAAATCTGCATTCGAAGGTTTGGAGACGGAAGTGTAGTCGAAACAATGCCGGGCTTAACTGAAATCCGACTCTGACAAGAGAGAATTCCCGTGCCTCGCTATTCCGACCGTCTGCAGTTCGCGCTCCAAATGGCGACCCGCGCGTCCGAACTAATTCTTCAGCATTATCAGGTTGATGGCTTGCTGGTTGAATCCAAATCCGACGAATCGCCCGTGACAGTCGCTGACAAAGGCGCGGAGCAACTGATGCGGCAAATGCTGGCAGAACAGTATCCGGAAGACGGGGTTCTGGGTGAAGAATTCGATGATGTCCCCAGTCGCAACGGCTTCCGCTGGATTCTGGATCCTATCGACGGGACCAAAGCCTTTATCCACGGCGTGCCTTTATTCGGGACTCTGATCGGCGTGGAGCATGATGGTCGCATGGTCGCCGGAGTCTGCCGCTTTCCGGCGTTGAACGAGGTTGTGTACGCAGCCGACGGAGAAGGTTGCTGGTGGCAGATTGGCCAGCAGCCGGCACGCAGAACTGCGATCAGTCAGGTCACGTCGATTGGCTCAGCACGCCTGATGTTCACGGAGCCAACTCATTGGAGAACGACGGGGCGATTCGATTCCATCGTGCAGGTTATGGATCAGGTCAGGATTGCTCGCGGCTGGGGCGACTGCTACGGCCATGCGATGGTGGCAACGGGCCGAGCCGAACTGGCGATTGATCCGCTGATGTCACCATGGGACATCGCCGCATTGATTCCGATTCTTCGAGAAGCCGGCGGATGTTGCACTGACTGGAAGGGGAATGAAACAATTACAGGCGGCGATGGCGTTTCCTTTGTGCCGGCACTGCGAGATTCGGTGATCAGCATTCTGAGCACTGCACCTGCATTGAAAAAGTAGACACTGGATCGTTCAAAGCGGAATACATCAGCCGAAAGGCGTGTCGGTGCAATTTCACTTCGAATGATTCAGATCTACAGTGTTGGGAGCTTTTCTGCGTTCTCCTCTTCGATCATGTCGGGAGGCAGATTATTCAGCAAGTAGAGCACGCGGCGGGTTCCCAGAAACAATGTCGCACGCGTTGCATCCGAAATTTCGGTCACGCTGCCGGTTAACGAGGAGTTAGCGGCCCGCAGCAAGTGCTGGAGCACGGCCGGATGACCGGAGACGGCATTGCCGAAACGCATCAGGCTCGTATCTGCTGATTCCAGCAGGGTAACCAGAGCCTTCAATTC
>CANHVD010000552.1 GCA_947463775.1 Planctomycetaceae bacterium
ATCGGCGTACCGCTAAGTGCCAGACGGAAGTTGGATTTCAGCAACCGTGATGCTCGCGCGATCTGAGACGATGGATTCTTGATCGTCTGGGCTTCGTCGAGAACCACATATTCGAACTCAAAATCCTTCAGCACAGCGATGTCACGACGAACCGTGCCATAAGTCGTCAGAATGAGATGATGCTTTGCAAACTCCGTTCGCAGGTTGGCACGTTCAAGGCCGGTGTACTCCATCACTTTCAGGTGCGGAGCAAAGCGATTGCTTTCACTGGCCCAGTTGAAAATCAAGGACCGAGGAACAACGACAAGTGAAGGTGGACCGTTTGGTTTATCCTCCATGCGCCGCAGCAGCATCGCGATGAACTGCACGGTCTTTCCGAGACCCATGTCGTCCGCAAGACATCCGCCAAAGTTGAAGTCGCTCAGGAACTTCATCCAGGCCAGACCTTCCTGCTGGTATCCTCGCAATTCGCCCTTGAACGTATCCGGAACGATGACAGGTTCCAGACCTGCAAAGTTGCGGAAGCGTTCCCGCATCGCGTCGAAACCGGCATCGGTATCGACGTTGTCCTGAGAAGCCAGCAATGCATCCAGCAACGCAGCTTGAGACGTGGAGAACCGAAGTCCATCTTCAGTCGCCGTTCCCAGACCGCTGATCATGCCGATCTGCTCGAGCCACTCTTCTGGAAGAATGCCGAGCGAACCGTCATCCAGCCGCACGGTCGAATCACCGCGCTCGAGTGCTCGCAGAAGTTCCGGAAACGAGACCGAGCGACCTTCGAAGTCCACATCGGTATGCACGTCGAACCAGTCGACATCCGAAGAAACGCGGAACCGCAGACCACCAGCCTGACGAACCTTGCTTCCATCGGCGAACACAGCCCAGTTGTGATCAACCAGTTCCCTCACGGCACGACCGAGATCGCGGCGGGCAATTTCAACGTTGACCTGTTGCTTGAGATCTCCCAAACGCCGACGGAATCCAGCCTGACGCAGCTTCTCCCAGCATTGGCCTTCGAACTGACGGTCTCGAATAATACACCGGCTGGCTTCACGCTGCACAACAGCCCAGCGAGCACTGCTGCCGGAAACCGGCGTGCCGAGATAATCGAAGATCACTTCTGCCGTCAGCGAATCGTTTCTCCAGCGATTCATTGGTGGCGAAGTAATTCTTAGTATCGGAGAAGGAATTGTTCGAATCTCTTCGAGCTGCAGTTCCTTCGGCAGGTCCAGTCGAGGCAGCGACGGGATATCCAGAAGTCGGTCGACGAAGTCATGCTGATCGGATTCCGGAATATGCAATGCACCGCCGGTAGCCAGCATTCGCATCCACTCCGGAGCCCCGAAGTCACGAAGCAGTCCAATGGAATCGCTGCTGACGACAAATCCGCCAGGCACCACCAGAGGCACGTCCGCCAGTTCCATGACTTCTTCGCCACGAATCAGCAGGCCAGCCACTTTCCAGCCTTCAGATTCGGTGTCGCGACGAACTCGAATTGTCAATTCCCACGGATCAAGTTCATCCCAGCTCAGCAGTTGTTCGCCCGCTTCGTCACTGCCCAGAATTCTGAGGCGACGGCTGCGACACATATCCGGCAGAACCAACTGTCCCAATTCAAATGGAACATAAAAGCGATGCGCAGAGGTGCGCAGTTCGGCCTGTTGAGTCGTCCAGTTGTTACGTTCCGGGATTGCTCCCGCCAGGTACGACAGGAACGTACGGTCGTCTTCGTGTTCGATATGATCAAGTTCGCCCGGGCGAACTTTGAGCGGCTTAATTTTTCCCCACTGTCCGCCTGCTCGACGCTGACGTTGTGAAGCCTGAATCACCAGCTTGCCGGCTTCTTTGCTGGCTTCAAGATCCACTTCGTAAAAGATTTGACGTTCTTCGGGATCGGACTTAGTACGTCCGTCCGGAGAGACATCCATATTGTCCTTCAGCTCAACCAGCCGCGCTTCCCATGGTCGCAACGTACGCTGGACCGGAGCTGTCTTGACTTTCGGCTTGCCACGCGGAGTTCGCGCATCGCCGTCGGGATCGACACCGCCCGGCTCGATATCATCCATTGTGATGGGCTGATACGCGTTCGGTGCGACGAACGGAGCGATACGTCCCGGACGCAACGTGGAGCTAATGTATCCACCGCTGTCAGCCGCCAGGATCGTGGCCCACAAATGCTTGCAGACCTTGCTCTTGGCATATTGTTCACAGGTGCAAAACATCACGACGTCATCAGGCTGATAACGCAACTGAGTCTGAAACTCAGCACCGTCCTGCACGATTCCAAAGATGTTTTCAGGAGTGACTCGAACAAGAGTCATGCGTTCAGCCTCAATGTAGGCTGCCCCACGATGCCTCAGGTCTGCTCGAAAACGATTCTGCAATAGCTCCGCAAGCGTCATAACTTCAGGTTCAGTCGATCAATTTAACGCGAAAAATTCCGAGGAAGTCTTCGGCATCAGTCAGGTGGTTAACCGCATCCCTGCGGAGTTCAAAAGATCCGCAATGAACTGCACATTCCGCGCGACAGCGTGACAAACGGTAGCTGGGCCAGAGACGTCCCTATCCCACCAGCCCATTTTGCGCCCTCGGCGCAGCGGATCGGGAAGGGTAATCGAAAAGGGGGTCTCTTGACCAGAACAGCCTGGCGAATTCGCAGAGACTGTAGGAATTCGGCGATACCTGAGAACCCCTACGGAGAGAATGGTGGGCGTTGATTGTGTCGGCAGCCCTCACCCGCAAGAATACAGGGTTTCTTTGAACGATTCTGAGAAATGCTATCCATGGGGATGAATGGCCGATCGCCACATCAAACCCGGGAATAATCTGCCAGTCAGGATATGAGGTCTGGCTTTCAGGTCGGCATGTGTACTCCTGTTGTCGCTATCCATCGTGTTCCGCTGATGAGATTCTTATAGAGGTTTTGCTGTGTCGGCGTCTCCAGTTCAGGTCAAACAGATCGACCACGTTACTCTTGTGGTTCGTGATGTCGAAGCCAGTCGGCAGTTCTATGTGGGACTGCTGGGGATGCAGGAAATGCCTCGACCGGCGTTCAGTTTCGACGGAGCATGGTTTAAGGCGGGAACTACACTCATTCATCTGATCAAAGAACATGATAAAAGCGGGCCGGCCGGGTATCCTGTAGAAGTTCTTGTCCGGTCCAGTCGTAATCATCATTTTGCATTTCAGGTCGAAGATGCTCGAGCGTCGGCGGAGAAACTCAAGTCCCTTGGGATAACTCTTCTGGACGACGCCAAGCTTCGTCCGGATGGAGCCGTGCAGGTGTTTCTGACCGACCCTGATCACCATGTTGTTGAATTATCCAGCGGTCCGTGAGACCCATACGTTCAGATACGAATCTCAAGCCGGGTCTATAAATCTTCGTTCCCTCCAGAAACCTGACTTTGTCTCGGAGCCTTGTTCATGGCAAAAGAGCTGATAATTACGATGGCTGCCGCGAACCGCGCCGGGATTCTGGCGGCGGTGACTAAAGCCATGTCAGAACTTGGTGGCGATCTTCGAGAAGCCAGCCAGACAGTGGTTCGTGGATTCTTCACCATGATTTTCTCGGCGGAGTTCCCGGACACCATGGATCCGTCGGTCGTCCGCGATCATCTGCAGGACGCCTGCCGACCATTCGGGATCGACCTGGCAATTCGCGATGCCTCAGTCCAACTCACGGCCCACAATGCGGCACATGCGGGGACTCGTTCGTTTCGTCTGCGAATCGGCGGTCGAAATCAGCCGGGTGCCTTGCGTCGACTGAGTCAGATGATGTCCATGAAGGGCATCGACATCACCGGTATGCATGCCGTCAGAACGGAAGAGGGACAAGCCTTCGAAATGGTTCTGAAGCTTGCTGTTCCCCAGGACTCTACAGTAGAGAATCTTCTGAAAGAACTGGAAAGTGCCGGTCAGGAATTCGAAATCACGGCTGATCTGCGAGAGTTTGGAGAATAACTTCGCCCCGACCGACGCAGAACAATCTTTCATTGGTTCCATCCCCGCAGTACGAATTCTTACCTCTGAATTCTTCCTTCAAATTACCTCCCCCTCCCACAGACACGTTCACTGATTAATTTATGAATCCCCACGTTCGCAACCTGTTGGTCAGTTTGAGCTTTTTCGCGATTGCCAGTTCCTCGGCCTCTGTCCTCGCACAGGTCCCGACACTGAAGGATATCCCAGCTCCGGATCCCGAGCTGGAAAAGGCCACTTTCAAAGTCCCGGAAGGCTTTGAAGTGAATCTGTTCGCGTCAGATCCCACGATCGCAAAACCGATTCAGATGAACTTCGACGAAGACGGTCGTCTCTGGATTGCCAGCTCAGAGGTCTATCCTCAGATTGTGCCTGGTGCTCCGGCGACCGATCGCGTTGTCGTCGTGGAAGACCTTGATCATGACGGAGTGGCTGATAAGACTCATGTCTTTGCAGAAGGACTTTTGATCCCAACCGGGATCGCTCCAGGTGATGGCGGCGCGTGGGTCGCGAACAGCACAGAGTTGCTGCATTTCAAGGATCATGACGGAGACCTCAAGGCTGATTCAAAGAAGGTTGTGC
>CANHVD010000553.1 GCA_947463775.1 Planctomycetaceae bacterium
ATTGCCGACCAGAAAGCGACTTCCAGGCCAAAGATCCTGAACGACGAATGGGGAAGGAAGTTGCCTGTCCAGCGACACATGATCGGTAGCCATCTCGTAGACGGAAACACTGCACACCTGATACCGACCATTGACGTACATTCGCATCTCGCTGCCATCGTAGGTCATCGCGATGTGTGTCCAGCGATCGAGGGCGAAAAGTTCTTTCGCATCCAAAAGATAAACCTCACCTTCGCTGGTGGAAACGTGAACTCGAAAACGATTTCCGTCTCCAGCCGCCACAACGGTGAGGGCCACAGGCCCGTGACTGGCAACCGCACCACGGTGCTGTTTGTCGGGTCGAATCCACGCCTCCAGCGTGAATGCACGTCCCTCTTCAAACGCCAGGTTATTGATCGTCAACACATCATTCAGGCCATCGAGCTGAATGGACTCCTCCGGCCCCGTCATCGCGGGAACTTCCGAGAGAACAAATGTTTCTCGGTAGCCAGGAACGGCGAGGGCCGTCAAAACAGGAATACTGATCAGAAGCAATTTAAGGCTGCGGCGAATGAGTCGATCGGGAGTGTTCTGCATGCGTCTCCAATCCGCCACGCACCACGCCAGGGCTTGGATGAAGTAAGTCAGAGAGATCAGGCTAAAGACCAACACGCGAGCCCCCATCGAACGTCGATACCACTGAATAGGAGGAATCACTCCGATTGCAATCAGCATTGTCGACAGGCACATACAAACCGAGAAAACGAGCGCGATCCAGTAGACCCACTGTGACGATTTCTTTGAGCGAACTCGCCGCACCGCCCAGACGGTCCAAAGATCCACCGGCAATGGAACAAGCCCCTGCGCGAGGAGAGCATCGATCACTTCCTCATGACTCACGTTGACATCGGGAGCCGCTGCGATCATCAGCATCCCGCCGGGTCCGAAGATAAGACGCATACTGGCCAAGACAGAGATCAGCAGAGTCGCCTCATGAATTCTTTCCGACTGTTCAAACCATCGCCGAACGCGATGCAGCAGTGACATGCGTCTGCCCTGAATCGGTTGCCTCTTCAGACAGCGCTGCAGATCATCAGCAAGTGCGGCGGCCGATGAATACCGATCTGCAGGATTCCGCTGCAGACACTTCATACAGACCGTATTCAGATCAGCATGCACCTCTGGCCGAAGCTGCGAGACCGAAACTGGCGATTCTTCGCGCAGTCTCATAAGTACAGCCGCATAGTTATGTGCAGCAAAAGGGGCCACGCCGGTCAGCAGGTGATACAAAATCGCACCAAGGCCAAAAACATCTGACACTGGTCCAACATCGTCGCTGCGAGATTCGGCCTGTTCGGGCGACATATACAGCGGGGTGCCGATGATCAGACTGGACTGCGACTGGTGCAGCCCGTGAGTGATCTGTGCCAGTCCGAAGTCGGTCAGTCTCGGCTGAAAATCGTCCAAAGTCGATAGTGAAGACGATTCGAAATCATTGGGCACGAGCAGGATGTTGCCGGGTTTCAGGTCGCGATGAACAATGCCATGGTCGTGAGCGTATTGAACGGCCCTGGCCACTTTCTCGATAAACGCCACGGCCGCGTCGATTGAACAGGGCTTGGCAGCTTCATCCATCCATTGTTGCAGATTCGGCCCGGGGCAATACGCGGAGGCCATGTACGGAACAGCTCGGGAAAGGTCGGCTTCGTACAGCGGCACGATGCCCGGATGATCCAGTCGAGCACACGCCTGAACTTCGGTTTCAAATCTTGCGAGTCGGTCACCGTCGAGAAGCACGTCCGGGCGTGGAATCTTAATGGCCACCGCGCGATTCAGATCCGGATCGTGCGCCTTGTACACGATTCCGAACGCTCCTCGTCCGATGATGCGTTCGAGCACATATCGGCCGACACTCGTGCCCACTGCACTGCTGAATGGTCCCGCAACGGCTGCAGGCTCGTCGACCCAGAGTTTGTCCAGTCGCCGAATCACTTCGGCCGCATCCACCGAGCGGAGGTTGCTCTGTTTGCGGTCTTCCGTCACTTTATTCTGGTCTGACGGGTGATGTGACATTTGGAGGAGACAATCGTTCCTGAAGTTCTTCAACAATTCTTGACCAAAGTTTCCTGGCCGCAGCTTCCGTCATTCCCAACTCCTCAGCCACCTCGGCGTGACTCAGCCCCATACGATGCCGAAGTTCCAGGACCTGCTGACTGCGTTCAGGAAGTTGGGCAACCGCTCGCAGCAATTCGTCATCGGTTTCACGACGCCGAACCAAACTACTGGCGGATGGCTGATGTCGGGCTGCCGACATATCGGACAGAGTATCCCAGGCAACTTCCTTCGCAACGCTTCGCTGCTGAGATTGTCGAAACCTTCGTCCCGCATCCATCAGGTTATGAACCACAAGCCGACTGATCCATGACTTGAGTTCATCTTCTGTCTGGCCTCGAAACGATCCAAAGTCACGATGAGCTTCCATAAGGGAATGCTGGACTATGTCCGAAGCATCCAGCTTTCCCTTCAAGCCGTCATCCAGCCTCTGATCCGCGAAGATCAGAAGGTACGCACGAAGTTGCTGCCAAATTTCGTTCAGAGCACCATCGTCGCCATCCCGAGCCGCCTGAATCAGCTCACTCCATAGGATGCTTTGACTGTTTCGAGTCATGGAAAGGCGTACTTGGGAAGAAAACGTGACGGGAAAAACAAGAAGAAAGAAGTATCTACAGCATGACCATTCGGGAGTGCAAAGGAAGCCAACCCCAGACATTCGCACATGCAGAAATCAATGCCGGATCACGCACTAAGCTCGCTCATACGCAGCCATCGTTGATCTCTTTTGTCCCGAATGCCAGAACTGGAAGTTATGGAAATCACGGTCAGAAGCAATTGATCCGCGATCAGAATCCCGGTCGTCCCCGGGAATCCTGCTTCACCTGATCCGTCGTTCAGGATAACGGCGATCAATTCGCCGCGAACATGAATATCGGGCCAATTTTTTGTCTCCCAGAATTCCGCAAGTTTTCGTGTCACGTTTCCATTTTGACCACGCCTTTCTAATGGTGGTTCGGCATCCGGACCCAAACTCAGGCCAAAGGCGAGGCCGCCCACGCTGCAATGTTCGCGGCCTCGCCTGCGGCATCGATGGTTCGGATGCACTCGCCCTAAATCCACGAAGATGGAACGCCACCCTGCAACATGCCGAACAGTACACCCGCTATGGAAATCTCCGCGTCGCGTCAGTTCACCAATTGGATGGTGTAGCAGAAGTTTACAGCGGGCATTCTTCGTCGGCGTGGATGCCACTCGCCATGCTCGTGCTTTGAGCAGCTTCCGAATCAAAATTATGCGCCGCGATTCTGAACGCCCACGCGAACGGGAATCGAACGGTCTTTCTGACTCTGCTGGGCGGCGGAGCGTTTGGCAATCTGACCGATAGGATCGCCGACTCGATCCGTTATGTATTGAACATTCATCGCAACACTGATCTGGATGTCGCAATCGTCAGCTACGGAACGTCACGAGACTTTGCTCGCAAGCTGTCGATGGATTACTCCGCGTGAGGCAAGCGGGTTCAATGACCTAAGCTAAGAGACAGAATGTGCTAGTCAAAGCATAAGCTCCATTGTCTGCCCTTCGCTGATTCTTCCGAGATGGCGATTTACGGCAGACAAGACCTCGACATTCTTCAAGCGGTAAATCCCGGTGGCTGCAAAGCAAAACAAGAAAAGCCGGTGCCTCGCGAAAACCTCGCAAAACACTGGCTTTTCTGATTGCGCCCGAGTGGATTCGAACCACTGACCTACCGCTTAGAAGGCGGTCGCTCTATCCAACTGAGCTACGGGCGCGGATTGGAATTGGTGTGGTGGCTGGATGACACCTTTGAGATACGGAGGTTAACAAAAAACGGTTCAGAATTGGAAGCGGAATGCAATTTCGTCAGTCTTTGAGAACTGTCTCTGCCGTTTATGGTGACTTTGTTAAACTCGGACGGCCCGTTTCACTGGTACATCGAATCTCGCAATTGCTTGAGTGGATAGAATGAATCTCGCCATTTGACGCCGCCCTGACGGAGTGTGATGAATGCTGATCGCCAATAGGCAAACGCCATCAGGCTGGGGCCAAACATGAACAAAGGCATCAACTTCCATGAACCCGGTAACGGATAAACCATGAAGGCGAAGGCCAGATGCCAGATGCACGCTGTTGCGATCCACCCGACGGCTGTTGACAACGGCAAAACGAAAAACGCCAGGCACGGATAGAGCATCGTGACGAAGAATATCAGCGTCGTAAACAGCAGGGCCCGCACTGAGTAATTCAGCGAAGCAAAGCCGTTCTTCTCCAGGCCCGTCACTACACCCCAGAGCGATGGCTGCCAGCGGACAGACAACCAGTCGTCAGCCATCTGAAAATCACTGGCTCCGCCGTTCTTCTTGATCATCTTCCCAAGCTTGACGTCGTCAAGAACATCCATCGCAATCGGGTGATGTCCGCCCAATGATCGATAGAACTCAGCATTCACAAGATTAAACGCACCCACACCGGCATAAGCGAGAGGCCAACGAGTTCTG
>CANHVD010000554.1 GCA_947463775.1 Planctomycetaceae bacterium
GATCCCAGGCGTCAAAAGAGAAGATTGGACTCAGGCAACTGATAAGGCGAAGGAAGTTGTTGCTTCCGTCGGTGAGATGGCCAGTCATGCTGTTTCGGCAGCGGGTGGTATCGCATCGCAGGCCGCTTGCGACGTGGGCAACAAAGTTGATCAACTGACGGCTCGTGCAGGGACCGGCATCCATGAGATGGGTGATTGCATGGGACGCAGCCTTCCGCATTCGGGAATGGTCGGAAACGCGTCACAATCTCTGGCCGGTGCCGTGCAGCACAGCGGTGAGTATCTGGAAGACCAGAAGTTGAGCGGCATGGCGAAAGATGTCACCTGCCTGATTCGCCGGAATCCAATTCCGTCGGTGTTGATCTCCATCGGCATTGGCTGGTTTGTGGCTCGCAAGATGTGGAAGTGACTTATGGGCGTCGAAACCAAAGCCCCGCCGCTGAAAACTGCAGCGTCACTGGTCACGGATGTTTTGAGCGACCTGCAATTGCTCATTGAACAACAGTTCCAGTTGACTCGCTGTGAAATTGAGGACGAATTCCGACAGCGAGTCTTCGCGGCGGCGATCTTCGGAGCTGGTTTAGCGAATTGGCTGGTCAGTCTCATGCTGGCCAGTCTGGCGGCCGCCAACGGCATATACCTGGTAATGTTGCCGAACCCCAAACATAGCGGAGAGCTGCCTCTGTGGGGATGTCAATTGGGAGTCGCAGGCGTTCTGTGTGTTGTCGGAGCATTGCTGATCACACTGGGTCGCAGACGATTTCGTGATGTCATCTCCAGCCAGAATCCAGCCACACAACTTTTCCGAGAAGCCAAACAATGGACAACACCGTCAGCAGTAACAGGATCGGCAGCGATCGGGCCGCGATGATTCGCCAAAGCATGGAACAGACCAAACGCCGACTGACCCAGTCGCTGGCGACGCTGGAAACTCAGGTCACGGAGAAAGTCCAACACGCTGGCACAGCAGTGAATGCCACAGCGGAAGCCGTTCAGGAAGCCGTGCATTCTGTCGGCAAAGCATTCGACATGGAGAGACAGTTTCGGCGGCATCCATGGTTGTTCGTGGGTGGTTCAATGGCGCTCGGATATGTGGCCACGGAATTGCTGCGAAACGGGAACTCAAATCACTCTATGGTGACTATGCCGACGAGCAGCACCGGCACGAACGGAGCTTGTGGACAGACGTCGGATCAGCCTGAGAAGGCTCACGAAGCGAACGGTGCGACAGGCACGGCGCAGGCAGCGATGGCTTCAGCCAGCGAGGTGAAGAATGGAGTTGCTCACCCGAATGAAAGTTCAATAAGAAGCGAATTGCGACGAGTTGCCATGGGTGCCTTCAGCGGAATTGCTCAGGATCTGGTTGCTCGCTCGGTGCCACAGGTGATGGAGTATTTCCGTCCCACGGCCCCTACAGAACATTTGTCACAGGAACGTCGTCTGGATTCTGTTTCGTCTGACAGCGTCTGAGTTGCAGATTGATGGAAGCATTTTGCTTTCATTACAGGCTCCAGACAACTCGCAGGGAAGGGAATTGAAAATGTCAAAGATCACCGTCGACAAGAAGGCGTCGTCGACCAACGCCGGATGCTCGGAAGCTGGTTCGACCGCGTGTTCATTTGAAGGGAAGTTTGTCAGCATCGCCGGCAGCCGTCTGGTTGTCGAAAGCGACCATGATGCCAAAACCACTTATGCACTCGCGTCGAACGCGTTGATGACATGTGATGGCAAGATTGGCAAAGAAGAAACGCTGAAGGCTGGCCGCAAGATTCGAGTCACCACTCAGAAGGGGAACTCCAATATGGTGACCGGGATCGAATGGCTCAACAAGAATACGAGCTTTCCAGCATTGAAAACAGCGGCCGCGAAATAGTTCGCGTGGCTCAGGATCGGGCAGCCGCTCGCAGCAGGAACGAGAGTCATACGCATCGCTGGCTGAATTAAGCCAGTGGCAGTGATTGCATGTTGCCGTCACGACGTGATTCTCAGGTGTTAAGGATGAGGGACGAGAATAATGAATTATCAATCGATTTCAGCCGGAGCCATGGCTCTGGCACTGTTCGCCGGAAGCATTGCTGCATTTGCGGCGGAAGATGCGAAAGAAGCCACTCATGACGGGACCGTCGTGAAGATTTCTTCCAGCGAACTGGTGATGAACACCAAAGAGAACAAGGAACACACTCACACGCTGTCAGACAAGACGACAATGACGCTGGATGGTAAGAGTGTCAAAGTTGCGGATTTAAAGGCAGGGCTGAAGATTCGCGTGACAACGATTGCGGCCGACAAGAAAGCCGTCAGCCATATCGAAGCTATCAGCAGCCACAAGACGTTTGCTCATACTCACGACGGAACTGTCGTGACCAGCACCGGCACGAAGCTTGTGATGATGAATGAGGAAGGCAAGGAACATTCCCACTCAGTCAGCTCAGAGACGAAGATTACCTGCGACGGCAAGGTCTGCAAGGCTTCTGATCTGAAAGCAAAAATGAAGATCAGAGTGACCACAAAGAAGACTGACGAAGGCGCTGCGACTGTCATCGAAGCCATCGACAAGAACACGGACTTTGCTTAGTCCGCTCTGAAGTGCCTCGACATTTCGTGTCCCTGGCGGATACGAAATGTTCGTGGTCTTCCCATCGTGAACATTCTTTACTGACGGCAGAAACGCGGGCCGTGCAAATCGATCAACAACGGCGTCCAGTGGCGGAAAAAAGGCGAAACTATGCTCGGAACGATTTTGATCATCCTGCTTGTGCTAATGCTGCTGGGGACCGTCCCCAAATGGCCATACAACCGACATTGGAGCTACTACCCGAGTGGTGGTGTCAGCCTGCTGCTGTTGATTCTGGTCATCCTGATTCTCCGCGGTGGCCTGCACCTTCCCTGAGCAAGCTGAAAGCCGGATCGATCTCTGCCGTTTCAACTGAGACTGATCGCTCGCAATGTCTCAATCAACTAAGGAGAAAAGTCATGCATACGGATTATCAAACAACGACTATCGATCCTGAAGTTACGCCTTATGGCAAGATCTTCGGCGTCGTCAAATATCGCTATCAATTGAAATTGCTGTGTGAGTCTCTCGCTGCCATTGACGTGCGCGAGGTCGAGATTCTGGATGGACGGCCGGGGCTGCAGCAATTGCAGGCCTGGCAGGAAAACTTCTCTCACTATTTTCTGGGCCAGAGAGAAGCCGATCTGTTGTCGCACTACCTGGACGCGGTCAGAAGCGACTTCATCGTTTTCACGGCCGTCGTCCAGTCGGGAGCAGAAAACGCCGCGGCGGAACTCGCGAAGTCACGAGGAGCAACTCGACTTTCACATTTTGGTGACTTTGTCGTGACGAGTTACTAACCGGAGACCAATTCGTCCGCGTTGCGATGCACAAAACAAGCAGAAGTCCAAATGAGGAGCCAGAGAATTTTCTCGGGTTCGGTCAACTCGAAGCAGGAAGAAAACATGAAACGTTTTATCGGTATTGCCGGATTGTTCACAGTGGTCGCTCTGACGGGCTGCGGTGAAGGCAAACCCGGCGGACCCGGCGTGACAGATACCACGGTCAAGAAGCCGGTTTACGGCCAGAAGGAAGACACCTTCAATCTGAGTGTGCCGATGATGGCCACTTCGCTTCAACAGGGAGCAACACTTGAAACCAATGTGGGAATTGAACGTGCGAAGAATTTTGGAGAAGACGTTTCACTGAAGTTCTTTGACCTGCCGACGGGCGTGACTGTGACCCCATCCAGTCCGATCATTAAGCACGGTGATGAAAATGCAAAAATCACGTTCACTGCCGACGCCACTGCCGCGAAGGGCGAACATAAAGTGAAAGTTTTCGGGCATCCTCAAAAGGGGCCAGATGCTGAGATTGAGTTCAAGCTCAATATCGAGGCGATGGATTCGTTTTCACTGAGTGTTCCGCTGCTGTCAACTTCGATCAAACAGAACGAGACAAAGGCTATTTCGATCGGCATTAGTCGCGACAAGACTTTCGCGAGCGATGTGACGTTGAGTTTCGGTGAGCTTCCCCCGGGAATCACAATGGAACCTTCGGAGTCCATCATTATGCATGGAGCTGAGGAAGCAAAGGTCAATCTGACTGCCGCTGCCGATGCCGCTCTGGGCGACTTTACTATCAGGATGGCTGGCCATTCTGCAACCGGTCTTGATGCATCCAAAGAGCTGAAACTAACGGTCGTCAAAGAGTAGGTTCGCTAAAAACAACTTAGTGAGCGGACTGGCGCTAGCCACTGGTGACTGTCTCCAAAGTCACAGAAACTACCGGCGGCTCGAGGGGTATTGTTTCAATCGCCCCATTAGCCCCCGGTTCTTGATCATCACTTTTGCCGGCGACAACCGGACGCTAACGCGTTCCGGCTGATTAAATTCAACAGCCCGCCACCACTGATCGCAAATGAAGCCACGAGATTTCCGCTGGCTGTCTATTCAACTTAAGTCTTCAACAAAAGGGAATGCTCATGCTTTGGTCTATCTTCGTCGTGCTTCTTTTTCTTTGGGCACTGGGCATGGTGACTTCTACCACTCTGGGC
>CANHVD010000555.1 GCA_947463775.1 Planctomycetaceae bacterium
ACGGCGGGCGAGTTTTCACAGGGGCTGGCGGACCATCATTGATCGCAACCGATCGAATGACTCTGCCAAAGATGCTGCACGAGCAGGGTTATTCAACAGCGTGTGTCGGCAAGTGGCATATCGGACTGACGTTCTACGATAAAGACGGCAAGCCAATTCATAAGGATTCCCCGGAAGCCGTTGAGTCGATCGATTACTCGCGACGCATTGACGGCGGGCCGCTCGATTGTGGCTTTGATCAATTCTTTGGCACAGCCTGTTGCCCAACAACAGACTGGCTTTATGCCTATATTGACGGTGACCGAATTCCAGTTCCGCCAACGGGACTGCTGGACAAAACCCGTTTGCCCAAACATCCGTACGCCAATGACAACCGACGAGGCTGGCATGCTCCTGGCTTCGACCTTGAAGAAGTCGACATGAAGTTCCTCGAACGAAGTCAGCAGTTTCTTCGCCAGCATATGAAGGAAACTCCGGACAGACCTTTCTTCCTCTACCACGCTACGCAGGCCGTTCACCTGCCATCATTTCCTGGCCGAAACTTCAAAGGGAAAACTCAATCCGGTCCCCACGGCGATTTCATTTTCGAATTTGACCACATTGTCGGCGAACTCATGAAGACTTTGGAAGAGCTGGGAGTTGCCGACAACACTCTGTTGATTGTGACCAGTGACAATGGGCCGGAAGTGACCTCCGTTGTCCATATGCGGCACGATCACAACCACGATCCTGCCTGCCCATGGCGTGGCGTCAAGCGTGACAACTGGGAAGGCGGCCATCGAGTTCCCTTCATCGTCCGCTGGCCTGGCCACATCGCGCCGGGTTCGGCATCAGATCAAATCGTTTCGCTGGGCGACATCTTCATGACGACCGCGGAAATTCTCGGCGTAAAAGTCCCCGACGGCGCAGCCGAAGATAGCTTCAGTTTTCTGCCTGTGTTGATGGGCAACGACGACGAACCCATTCGTCCCTACTTGTTGCAACAGGCCTTCACCGGTGCGAGAGATCTGGCGATTCGTCGCGGCCAGTGGAAATATCTGGCTCACAAAGGATCCGGTGGTAACAACTACGAAAGCAATCTGGAACTCAAACCGTTTGCGCTACCTGATACGGCACCAACTGCGGCCGGTCAGTTGTATAATCTCGAAAGTGATCCGGGCGAAACGACGAACCTCGCGTTGAAACACCCTGAGGTTGTTATCGAACTGGAAGCTCTGCTAAAACAATCACTCGCCTCTGGCCGTAGTCGTCCTTTGGCGGACGAACAACCAAAATTAAACGAATAGAAAATGACCATGAAGATCGATTCCGTCGATTTCTACTACCTTTCCATGCCTCAGGTGTTGGACATCGGCGATGGCAGTCAGGATGCGTTACTGGTTCGCATCGCCGCTGGCGAATATGTCGGCTGGGGCGAATGTGAAGCGGCTCCGCTGGTTTCGATTGCCAGCTTGGTTTGCCCAATGTCTCACAGTGCCTGCAAGCCAGTGATTGCTTCCGTAATCGGCCAGGAAATTAACGACGTCAACGACATTCGCAGAATCGGCAACCTCGTTCGTGCCAATAGTCTCGACCTGTTGCAGGCAGACCATACGCTTTCGGGAATCGATATCGCACTTTGGGATTTACTGGGCCGTCGGCTGAATGAACCGACATGGAAGCTGCTGGGTTACAAGTCTCGCTTTCCCAAAACACCTTATGCGTCAGTACTGTTTGGCAATGATGCCGCCGAGACGCTAAGCAAAGCGAAGTCTATCGCCGCACAGGGTTTTCGAGCGGCGAAGTTCGGCTGGGGGCCATTCGGATTATCGACCGTCGAAGCCGATTGTGATCAGCTTGCCGCAGCCCGTGAAGGATTGGGCAAAGACGGAATTCTTCTGGTCGATGCAGGAACCGTCTGGAATACAGATCTGGACGCCGCGCGGGCTCGGCTGAAGATGTTGAAAGAAGTCAAAGCCACGTGGCTGGAAGAACCATTCGTCTCGGGAGCCTTGTCTGAATATCACGCGTTGTCGCTGGAGAGTGGAAACGTTGGCATGGCGGGTGGCGAAGGCTGTCACAACTTCCACATGGCCAAACACATGGTCGACTATGCCGGACTGAAGTACGTGCAGATTGATGCCGGCCGCATCGGCGGCATCACGATCAGCAAAGACGTGGCCGACTACGCTGTCGCGAAAGGTGTCACCTACGTTAATCACACGTTCACATCTAACCTTGCATTGTCTGCTTCTCTGCAACCTTTTGCAGGGCTTGAGTCGCATACGATTTGCGAGTTCCCAACGGAACTCAAATCCCTGGCCCGAGCAATGACAAAGAATCACATCGTTCCCGACAAGACCGGCCTCCTTCACGTCCCCGATGCTCCCGGCCTCGGTATCGAACCCGACTTCGAAGGCATCGCTCCGTATCTCGTAGACGTTGACATCCGCGTTGGCGGGAAACAGATCTACGCGACACCAGAGTTGCGATAGCACTTCAGTACCGTACACCCGTCGCTCCGTCGACGGGATTCAGCCCACGGAACTCGGCTGACATGCATTCGTCAAATCAACATGCCGACGCCTGACAACGTCCCGACCCAGCAGATTCTGCCGATGTTCGTCGCGCGGCACAGCCCGCGAAACAAATGTCGGGATTCGAGATTTATTCCGCGAACGACTGTTGTGGTATTTTGGTATCAAGCAGCTGGAAGACGCTATCGTTCAGCCAAGGCTCAAGCAGATCCACGTCGGGCAACACACAATGATTCCACGATTCGCATCCCTTTTGATCCCGCTCCTCGTGATCTCGGGTTGCGCTGGCTTGGCGTCAACGGGAACGATGTCGAGCAACT
Source organism: Planctomycetaceae bacterium (assembly GCA_947463775.1). Lineage (GTDB taxonomy): Bacteria > Planctomycetota > Planctomycetia > Planctomycetales > Planctomycetaceae > SXXK01. The sequence continues at coordinate 2,837 of CANHVD010000555.1, forward strand.
CGCCCGGTGAAGCAGTGCATTGCGATATGGCGACACTTCACAGGATCGAAAGCGGTTTCCAGGTCGTCGACCCATCAGCGTTGCAGATTCAACTTAAAGATCTACAAGCTGGTCAACAGGTCCGGCTCGTCACGTCCGCTTCGACGCTGGCAGAAATGAAGGACGGCGGCAACGTCAACACAACTGAGTACGTCGGAACCATTGATGCAATTGACGCTGACAACATCGTGCTCAAAGACGCATCACTTGTGACCCGCGCGAAAGTTGTTCGAGGGACGCCGATCATGAGCCGAGTTCCGTACTTCAGCCGGATGTTCAAGAACACGTTCGCGGCGAAGGAAACTAACCCACTGCCTCATGGCGTTACGATTCCCCGCTCGAAGGTCATCGTGGCACTCGGAGCAAGCTCCGAGATCAAGGAACGAATAGGTGTCGATTTCGACTTCAACGCCGACGCCAATGAATCGGTTGAAAGAACAGTCGTTTCTTTCCTGATTCGCGAGCAGAGTAACCAACAACAGCCAGAGTGAACACGCAGACTGACGAAACACGTGCTGCGGAAAAGAAAGCCGTTGTATAAACGTGCGATTGAGCGGTTGAAAAACCTCCCGTCGCATAATCGCATTTGAAATACCACTGAAGACACAGAACTCACGGAAGCACCAATCATCGCAGACCACTGCGGTCGAGTCTTTGCACTCTGGCTCAGGCCTAATGGTCAACTCGGGCAGGCTCAGCCTGATTCGTCGCAGGCGCTTCACTCCACTGCAATTTCTCAGGCATCAGCTTTGGCGTCGCGAACCACCAGGCAAAACAATTGCAATGAGCCATTAGTGCAATCGTTGAGTGAGAAACGGTCAATACATAACGTTCTGGAAGTTCGACCAATAAAGACAAACTGCTGGCCAGCAAAAGCAGAATGGCCGTTCCGAGGGACACGCAGAAGAATTGCCGGAGGCGAACTTCTCTCCAACAAAGCTTGAATGCAACGCACAACAGGAGCGGATAAAGGGGTGCTATCGTGATTGCACTTATCGCCATGAAAGTTACGTCATCGATCTCGTCCACCATGCTTGCAGCAACTTCGGCCAAAGCTGTTGAGCCAAACAGTGTAAGAATCCAATAGATTGCAACGGCCACTGCAATCACCAGGCTGCGTCGAATGGATCTCCGCTTCCCATCACTTTGCAGAAGACGACGTGCAGTCAAAAAGTATGATCCCAGAGGCGGCACCAATCCAGTGACGAGAATCACCCACTCCGAATTATCGATGGCGGCTTTCCACCGTTCGGCCGCCTGAGGCAAAGCCCGTTCAACAAAAAAGATCAATCCCAGCACGAGGATCGAAAACGCTACCGATGGCCAAATGAGGGCAAAGAAGCTCTCCTGATACCCCGACACCGCGTCTATTCGCTGCGGAGCCGCTGGGATGGAATATGGACTCTCGGAAGTACTCATTCTTCTCACCGGATCACTCTTGCGTGATATCAAGACGGGTTGTCGGACAAGAATGTCCAACCTACGTTTTTTAGACCTGAAAACTCGGCTAGCGCCTCGGGCTCAAGTTAATCTCTTCGGCCGCGCGGAGGCCGGACAGGTAGGCGCCGTCGGCGGTGCCGTAGTAATCGACACTTGTCGCTTCGCCGGCGAAGAAGAGTTTTCCATCAAGCGGACGAGCCAACTCGCGGCGCATTTGAGGGGTTGAGCCAAGCG
>CANHVD010000556.1 GCA_947463775.1 Planctomycetaceae bacterium
AGACTTCGATCCAAGTCGGAAGTCTGCCCAACGTATCGCTTCCCGGAATTCTCCGAATGCAACACATACACGAAGAACATCAGCAGCCCTCGGCAAGGGCGTAAAAAAAGCCGGGCAATGCCGGCTTAAGTTCAAAACTAAAGCTCCCCCGATAGGACTCGAACCTATGACAAGGCGATTAACAGTCGCCTGCTCTACCAACTGAGCTACAGGGGAATCTTTTCGCTGGTTCCACTCGGCCTTCCACTGTCATGAGACAATGATTGGCTGGAAGTTCCCTGCGAGAGGGCGGAAAGTAGCGAGCGAAGTTGTTGCTTGCAAGTCTGATTCTAACCTCTTGTCACCTCGATTCCGATTGAGAATCTGAGAATCGGCAGATTCTGCACCTCTATTCGCCAGAACTCCCCTTTCCTGCCGCTTGCGGTCGCCACTTCTTTCTCTGAGATGACACGGGCAGGGACGTGGTTCACCGGAATTTCGCATGTGGGCAGGATTTTCAGGGATCAACGCCCCCCTGATCTCCCCTCGGGTGGCTCCGGTGAGCCTGACGACACTGCGGAATTGAACGACCGAATCGATAGACAACAACTTCTGTCGGTCGAATCGGTGGCGGACGATTGGTTTGAAGTGCTTGAGGCGATATCATACGGCGAAACGCGGTTCCTTCGGGCCGACGTGATTCCGTTTCTGCTCGCCATCTGTCGCGAGCTTTCTTCTGGAATATTGAACTCGTCGGACTATGGACGAACTGCAGCACGAATGCGGCGTGGCCGCCGTGTACCACCTGAATTCCGGTGATCTTAGCCCGCTGATCCCCAAACTTCGCAGGAAAGATAAGTCCTTTATCGATCCCGCGACCGAGGATGCTCAGACGGTTCGCAACCGCGCGTCGCGGCTGATTCCGGGCATGCTGCTGGATATGCAGAACCGCGGCCAGTTGGCGGCGGGCCTCACCAGCTACAATCCAGCTCGCCTGCAGCTGCTTCAGACACGCAAGGACGTCGGCGGCGTAGCCGAAGTCTTTCGTATGAATCATGAAGGTCCGTATAAAGAGCTGATGGCCGAGCATGCCGGTCAGGCCGCGATCGGTCATGTCCGCTATGCCACCTGCGGTAAGGATGACCCCAGTTACGCTCAGCCATTTGAACGCCAGCATATTGCTCGCTCCAAATGGTTCAGCTTCGCCTTCAATGGGCAACTGGCGAACTACACCGAGCTGCGCGAAGAGATCCTTTCAACGACCGACTTCCATCTGACTCGTGAAACCGACACGGAAGTTCTGCATCATCTGATTTCGCATGAACTGTCGCTGAACGCCCATGTGACTCCCGTTGAACTTCTGCGTACTCTGTCGAAGCGACTTGATGGCTCCTGGAACATCGTCTTCCTGAATGCTCGCGGTCAGATGTTTGTATCCCGCGATCCGCTGGGGATGCGACCTCTGTGCTACGCAGTCGAAGGTTCGATGTTTGCGGCCGCCAGTGAAAGCGTCGCACTGACTCACCTGGGATTTTCTGAAGATAGCGTCAAGAACGTTCCACCGGGACACGTCGTTGTGGTCGATGGCCAGACGGTGCGAGTTGAAAAGTATGCGGAAAGTCCGAAGAAAGCTCATTGTTTCTTCGAGTGGATTTACTTTGCGAACGCGGGCAGTACGTTTGATGATGCGGGAGTCTACCTGTCTCGCAAACGTCTTGGTGAAGAACTGGCCAAGCGTGAAACACTGACCATCGATGACGACGTGATCGTGGTGCCGGTTCCGGACACCGCCAAAGCCGCAGCCGACAGCATGGCCTTTCAATTGAAGGTTCCTTCCCTCGAAGGACTGATCCGCAATCGCTACATCGGTCGTACCTTTATCGAAGGCAACAACCGCGCGGATAAAGTGCGAATGAAGTACACGCCGCTGCCGGAAGTCATGGAAGGCAAGCGGATCCTGTTGGTGGATGATTCCATCGTACGCGCCACAACGTTGAAAGAACTACTGGCGCTGTTGAAAGATCGAGGTCGCGCGAAAGAGATTCATGTTCGTATCGCGTGCCCACCAATTATCTCGCCGTGCTTTTACGGAATCGATATGTCGACTGTGGGAGAGTTGTTTGCGCCGGCTTTCATGGCTGGTCACGTGATCACTCCGGAAGAAGAACAGGCGATGGCCGATGCAATCGGAGCGACAAGTCTGCGATATCTTCCGGTCGAAGCGCTAGCTAACTGCGTTGGACTTCCGGAACACTCCTTGTGCCAGGCTTGCGTGAACACGGTTTATCCGACTCCTGCTGGAGAGCGGATGTATCAACTGGCACTGGCTAAGTCGAATGAGGAACGAATCGCCTGCCAGAACGGTGGCAGCCCCGATGAAGCTTCCGGAAACAGGCAGCGGATTTACGTCTAATCGGCTTAGATTAGCGAACTCCACGACAGGGGGCTCTGGCTTGAGTTGCCAATCCGTGGGATGACATTTGCACCCAGGGTCTCGGCGCGAACGAATCCTGCATTGCGAGTGTCACGGAGTGCATGGTCAAACTCAGAGATGTAGGTTGGACATTCTTGTCCGACTGAGTTTCGACGGGCAGGAATGCCCATCCTACCTGAAAGTGACGCCAGCGTTCTTCCCCTTTACGGCTCCTGATCAATGACGATGGCTTCCGGAGAATCTCATAGTGAATCCGCTCCGGAAGCTGGCAGCATGTCGGAGCTGTTCCGTGTCGCCGTTCCGCTGATGCTGAGCGCCGGTTCGCAGTCGCTGATGAACGCGGCGGACCGCATCGTGCTGGCTGGTTGCTCCGAGGCAGCTCTGGCGGCGGTCACACCGGCGTCGATGCTGCACTGGACGGTTGTCTGCATTCCGATGGGAACAATTCTTTACGCGAACACGTTTATCTCCCAATACGACGGTGCGGAAAAAAAAGAGCGGATGATGGCGTCGCTGTGGCAGGCCATCTGGTTATCGCTTGTCGCCGGAGTTCTGTTGCTGGGATGTTTGCCACTCAGCCGCCCATTGTTGTCTCTCACCGGACATTCGCCTGAGATCGTCGAGCTGGAAGCTCAGTACTTCAATACGCTGTGCGCGGGTAGCCCGATGCTGTTGCTGTCGACCGCGCTCAGTTGCTTCTTTAATGGGCGACGGCGAACTTCGGTCGTGATGTGCATCAGTTTTGCCGGAGTCTTCTTCAACTTTGGCGTTGATTATCTGCTGGTCTATGGCATTGGCCCATTCCCTGAACTCGGGATTCGTGGCGCGGCACTGGCGACGGTGCTGGCTCGATGCGTTGAAGTTTTTGTGTATGCGCTGCTGATGCTGCGCGAAGCAAAACGAGAACAACTTCCGTTAATGGCGTCGCGACGACTGGACATTGATCTTCTACGAAAGTTTCTGCGTTTCGGTGTGCCGAGCGGTCTGCATTACTTCGTCGACAATTCGGGCTTCACGGTCTTTCTGCTGATCATCGGAAATCTGAGCAGCTCCGATCTGGCCGCCACTAATCTGGCCTTCAGTGTTAACGGGCTGATCTTCATTCCGTTGCTCGGATTTGGCACCGCGATTCAGACGTTGGTGGGCCATCACATCGGAGCAGAGAATATTCCTGCGGCAAAACGTACGACCAACAATGCTGTGCTGTTGGGAGTTCTCTGGACGGGTATTACGGCGCTGATGCTGATCTTTTTCCCCGAGACATGTTTGCGGCCATTTTTCCTGTTCGCAGATCCGGACTCCGGCCACGGCGCTGATGTAAAAACCTTGGCGAGACTGGCTGCAACACTGCTGCAGTTTGTCGCAGTCTATTCAGTCTTTGATGCGTTGGCCGTCGTGTTTTCTTCAGCGTTGCGAGGAGCCGGTGACACGGTTTATCCGATGGTGATTACTCTGTTGTCGAGTTGGCTGGTGATGGTGTTGCCCGCAGTATTGATCATTCGTTCGGACAATCCGACGATCTTTGCAATCTGGATCACGTGTACGATCCATATCAGCCTGACGGGTTTCTGTATGTGGATGCGATATCTGACAGGCCGCTGGCAACGGCTGCGGCTGGCGTCTGATGCGGTTGAAGAACTGCCGGTGTAACAGCACCAAACCCGTCGGCGGAGCGACGGGTGTACGGTACGTTCGTCGCTCCGTCCAATGGCGTGGACTTAATCTCGATTTGCCACAATGGGGCTTGTCCTGAGGTGTCAAAAATTTGGTATTGCAACGAGATTCAGCGGGACAACTAACGTTCTGATTTCGCCGCGTAGCTGCGAAACACCGCCCGAAACAACGGACCAAAGCTTGCGTGATCCCAGGCGATGATCAACACGGAATTTTCTAAATTCCACGCATTGGTCGCTTCGTCGACGGGAGCTTGCCCCGCGTCAGCTCAGGATTTCTTTCACGACATGCCCATGGACATCCGTCAGTCGACGATCAACGCCGCTATGACGGAATGTCAGTCGAGTATGATCGATGCCCAACAAATGCAGAATTGTGGCGTGCAGGTCGTAGCAGTAAGTGACACCTTCCACGGCTTTGTATCCGAGATCATCACTGCGCCCATGCGAAACCCCG
>CANHVD010000557.1 GCA_947463775.1 Planctomycetaceae bacterium
AAAACGACGCGGGCTGCCCGGCCCCTTTCCGGAAAGCCCCGTTCGGTTTCGTCCTTTGCCGGAATCGTAATACAGCCGAGTCGCTGCACCAACAACGGCCTGGCATGTTACAAGCGATGGACGTGAAGCAATCAGCGTGACCAGCAGTCCCTGTTGCTGCACGGATCCGCACAACAATGACATCGCTCGAGTCGGATCATCGCGATGGGCACGAAAGACCTGGTACGGGCCAGCCAGCAGATGGCGACAGGATTTCCGAGGATCCTCAAGGTCTGCAATCCAGCGGCTGCGATCACCGGGCTGCCAGCGTCCACGGTTCGACGGACACAGCGTTTCGAACCAGCACAGCGACAACCATGCCCAGAACCCGGCGTCTGTTCGCAGATTGGTCGCATCCATTCGCAGGATGCGATGCACATGCTCGGCCACTTCGAGACGCGAATGAAACTCACGTGGCTCAGCATCCACCTCGGCGTCAATTGGTGACGACGTCGATGAGCCGGTCAGCAGTTCCATCGGAGCATCCAGCGACGGTTCCGCCTTCAGGCTGCTCAGGAAGGACTCGAATTGAGCGATTCCTTCTGCGGTAAGACGTCGGGCAAGCATGAGCTTCTCAGATCAAAGCCAGAGCCATTTCTGGGCGGTGTCGACAACATCTCCGAAGCACCAATAGAACAGAGTGCTCTGACCACAGTAGATCTTCACGGTCACTTCCGCGCCAATACGCTTTTCAGGAAGCGTCTGGCCTTCGTTGGCGACGGCATTCAGTTCGAACACCGTCCCAAGTTCAGTATCCGTCGTGGACCGTGTGGCCACTTTTGTCAGGTGACATTCAAACTTCGCGTCTGGCTGAGTGGCCATCGTGAATCGTCCGGGAAGTTCAATCGATTTATTCGTTGCCGTCGCTTCTCGCTGAGCACGCAGAATGTGGCCCATGCGTTTCTCCTGCAACAGAAGCTCCATCTGCCAGGCTCCGTTGTCATTCATGATGTCAAACAGATGATCTCCCTGTCGCACCGGGCGATCTTCCAATAGCTGTCGCAGTTGGAAGTTCGGAATGCGACCATCAGCCGGAGCGTAAATCGTCAGCTTCTCCTTCTTTCGATTCTCCAGATTCAGCACCTGCTGTCTGGCGATCTCCAGATCTCCTTCGATCCCTCGCTGTTCGACTCGCATGCGTTCAATGTTGGCCAGACTCTGAGGTTTTTCTTCGTCCGACATCTTGGGGATATTCAACTCCGACTGCACGATCTCGGCACGCTTGCCAATAACCAACTGTTCATACTTCCGAACTGAGGCCTTAGCTTCTTCGATCTGCCCTTCAAGTTCGTCATTCTCCAACACAACCAGAACCTGGCCCTTTTTGACTTCTTCGTCACCGTTAACCTTCAGTCCATCATGAGTAATCACGCCATCCCAGGTGGCAAAGACCGCGTGCTGCTCAATCGGCATCAGCTTGCCTTCAGCGGTCACCGGATAATCCAGCTTGATCAGTGAGAGTGCCGCAGCGACAACCGCGATGGCGGCCAGCACGGCCGTGGTGATCATGAGCTTTCGCCCTTTGAACCACTCCATCGCGGTGCCCATCAGTTTCCAGATGCTGAGGCCGAAAATTCGCCCGTGCTGGCGAGCATTCCACAGGGCGGCACCAACGTGATCGGCGATCAGTTCTGCACGCTGTTCCAGTTGCGGCAGCGGCTCCGATTCCGCAATCTGTTCGATTACGATACAGCCAGTGGCCTTGATGCGTTTCTTTTTGCGATCGCGGTCAGCTTCCTCGCCCTGCTTTCGAACCATGTCTTCGGTTTCGAAAGTAGGCACCATCATGACCATGCGCGAGCCGCTCTCCTGCACAAAAGCAGCCAACGGTTCTTCAACCTGCGGCGCGAGGCCGTCCACCTTGCCCGTGTATGTCAGCGTTTCGCCCATATCGATGACGCGCGACGCCAACTTGTTCATGGCTGCAATCAGATTCGCGCGAGGATTCACACTGCTCTGACCGCTAACCGCGCGAACTCGCACGCTGCGACCTTTCCGAGTCACAACGCTGACACGGTCGGCACCCAGCAGCGATCGAGCATCACTGGCTGCTGCATCTGCGACTTCCTGCTCAACCAGCGATCGCTGAATTCGTAGAGAGAATTGCTCAAAGTCGGTCCAGAACTGATTCTTCAGATCAGCCTGATCACCAAGATTGCGACGCTTGCCTTCGATAAATCTCGACCCATAGCCACACATCTGTTCCAGGAACTGCATGTAACCAGATTGTGCTTTGATCGGCACATCAGGACGCTGAAACAGCTCGACAACCCCGACACACTTTTTCTCTTTGTGCAGAGCCGACAGCACCAGAACATGCTCGGTCGGAAGCTGTGCTTCGCCACCGTGAGTCAACGTGCGAGCTTCACCCGTCTGCAGAACATCGACGATTAGCTTCTCGTTCATCGCCATCGCGCCGGGACGCTCGCGAAGTCCGGTTTGTTCCAAATTCACCTGCGCCATCAGGCCCAGACGATTCGATTCATCGACCAGCCAGACAGCTCCCGCGCGAGCACCGATCGCGGTCACAACGCGGACCAGAAACTCCTGAAAGAACAACGGAGGAGCAAGATCCTGACCGGACATCTGCTCAATCTCGCGAGCAAGCTGCATCACCCGCTCACGGACTTTTTTCAGATTTTCGTCGGTAGGAACGGGCTCAGTCATAAGATTTCCGATGCACTCAGGGGTGCCAAATTCGTCAGGATTCTGATTCGGGCGTGGGTATTAGATCACGTCGCCTGCCCGCGCAGAGTGAACAATGTACGTAAATCCAGGGACATTTCAGCGCTGTGGTGACGCAAAAACGTGGTTAGTCCAACACGGTTTGCCCGAATCGCCAAAGCTGCGGAATTGTTTACGTATCCGGAAAGGCGGTCAAGACCGGCCTCGATTCGTCCGTAAACTTGGCCGAGGCAATTTCTCCGAGGTAAACATGCGTGAGATAGGCAAATTTCCGGCCATTCTGCCAATCTTGACTTGAGCATTGAACTAGGCCGCTATCATTGAAGTCTCAAATCGACTGCGGGGCGTTCGTTAACTGTCATCGATTTCGTTTCCCGCCTGTGCTTTGAATCGGTCAATTGCTAATAAAACACGCGGTTTCACAGGGGCGGCCCGCGTCATCTCGCGGCAGCATTTGTTACTTATGGAGCCCGATCATGAGCCAGGACTTCCGAGGTTTTCTCCAGCAGATGCAGGGGTGTGCCGTTTCCGTCGTGACTTGGGATCACGCACGACTCCTGGGAACGCTGGCGGCGGTCGCGGATGACTGTATTCGCATGACGGGTGTCGTTTTGCAGGATTCGCATGACACGGGCGGCTGGTCGGACCGGCTGTTGATTGAAGACATGCTGGAGGATCGCGGCAATCAATGGCCGGAGATCATTATTCAACGAAATCTGATCAGCACCGTGACGATGGTCAGCGACATCATGCGTCCAGATCCGGTGGCACCACTCGGTCGTGAGGAGTCATCGGATGGACTCGATAATTCCAAGGCAGCGCAGAGTCAGGAGCTGGATACCATCGTTCAGCATGTCTCCGGCCACTGTGAGACTGTCCGCCTGGAACTTGGCTCAGCTGTCTTAGACGCGTTCCAGATGGCGAACGAGCGACTTTTGAACTTTCGAATCAAGGATCGCATCACCGCGACGCGAGTCGATCTTGAGAAGACGCTTGGCTTCCAACTCCAGCCGTTCCGCATTCTGTCCAATTCAAGTGTCCCTTCGGATCAGTTTCGCGTCCTGATTCACGGCATTGAGGTTGGTCGGGGGACCATCATCCCCGGAAAAATCCTGGCGATTATCCAGGAGAGAACCGCCTTGCCGCCCGGGGGCATTGAAACCATCGAGCCCGTCTACGGACTGCCTGCGGCCTGGATTGAGCCCGATCAACATCAGCAGGCTGTCGACATGGGTTCCAGTGTCGTTGATGCGATGAGCGTCATCGCAACAATGCTGGAGTATCACGTCAAACGACATGCCAAAGAACTGCTGACCTACGAAGCCGTATCGGCGGCTTTAGATGAATTGCGAGAATCCCATCCGATCACCTTAGCGAATCTGATTCCGCACCCGGTTTCGCTGCGGAGTTTGTTCGAAGTCCTGCGAGGACTTGTCGGGGAAGGTGTTGTGATCCGACATATTCTCCCGATTCTTGAATCTGTCGGCCGACATGTTGAACACTGCGAATCAATGCCGCTGCTGATCTCACGTGTACGCAGTGATATCCCGCTGATCATTTGCGGTCCGCATCTTGACGACAGCGGACGCCTGCCCGTGTTTGTCGTTGAAAAGGGAGTGGCTGACGAGGTGTTTCCTGATCAGCCAGGACTCCTGACATCCGACTCAAGCCTCCTGACGATTTTTCTCGACGAGATCCGCAAACTAAAAAAGCCGTTGGATTTGACTCGGCCACCGATCCTGGTGGTCCCACACTCAAAACGCGAACGAATCTGGACCCATTGCCGCTCCACGTTTGAAGATGTTGTGGTTCTCACC
>CANHVD010000558.1 GCA_947463775.1 Planctomycetaceae bacterium
ATCCGTAGGATTCGCCAGGTTTTCCACACGCCCCGAACAGCCTCGATAGTGAAGGGCACCATGATCTCTATTATGCGGCGCGGCGGCTACGATGATGTCCGGACTTCGGTCGCCCAAAGGTGAGGACGGACAGCTCAGTCCCGGGATCGGTCCCCAAACAGGATCAGCACCGTTGTGCGGAGCTGCAGTGAGACGCCACGGGCCAAGCTCGGAAGTCGGGTTCGGAGAGAAATTCTGCATGCGGCTGAATCGATTTGCCTGTTCGATGTACGGGAACAGTTTCACAGCCCATCCCATGTGGTAACCACCGCCCAGATAAGAAGGCGTCGGGTGACTTCCGTTTGTAAACGTCAGAAACACATCGTGATAGTTATGGAACGCAAGTCCCAACTGCTTCATGTTATTCTTGCACTGCGTTCGCCGAGCAGCTTCGCGAGCCTGCTGAACTGCAGGAAGAAGCAGGGCGATAAGGATCGCGATGATCGCTATCACGACCAACAATTCGATCAGTGTGAATCCACGTTTCCTGTTCACGATAGTCTCCTTAAGAATGCAATCCGAATAAATCAGTGGACGTGTCACTCACCACGCGGTGTCGAAGAGTTGCTCGAGCTAACGAGACGGACTGATTTGAGCACAGCTCAGCCGCACCCAACGGAAAACAAACCGAAGGTTCAGCAACAATCAACTCCAATCACCCTGTGATGAGCGCCAAAATTGCCGCACGCAATCTCTGTACCAAATTGATTCGCATTTAGTTTCTAGCAGAAAATTAACACTCGGCTGAACAAGCTTATGCGGTACGACCTGCCCACAGATCGCGCAATCATGCTGACTATTTGCCGAGCATGCTGACCATAAGCCTTACATGTTGGAACTAACGACGAAGGAAGCGGCTGGTTGACTCAGTGAGGTCGCCATGAACCGCATCGATTAAACGCTCAACAACATGATGCGCGGGGACATATCTCGTCGGAGTAAGCTTTAACTCGCGGCCGACTCCTTCTGCGGCCAGTCAGCAAGAAGTCAGCTCCCGTGCATAACCGGACCACTCATGTTGCCACATCACCCGGATCAAGTGACGTCGCCGGGATTTTTCATGCCAGCAGTGTTTCAGGAATAGTCCTGAATCAACTTTCAGGCCCGCACTGCAACGGTCCACAGACCAGAAAACGGGACTTTGCGAGGAACAATAAGGGACGGGGGCTGGATGCGGGATATTCGGACGGCGTGCTGCTAGCATTCTCGCATCTCATTGCTGCTGATTCCTCCCACAACCTCTGCATTCTGTTTCTTCCATGTCACAACGAACACTCCGAATTGCCACCCGAACCAGCGCATTGGCGCTGTGGCAGGCGAATTATCTGGCCGATCGGTTGCGAAGTCTGCCCGAGTCGCCCACCGTTGAACTTGTCCGAATCGTGACGACGGGCGATACAAATCAAACCGATGCCCTGCGGCAATTCGGCGGGACAGGCGTCTTTACTCGCGAAGTACAAAAGGCGGTGCTCGATCAGCGTGCCGACATGGCGGTTCACAGCCTGAAGGATCTGCCAACGCAGTCTGCCGATGGATTGATTCTCGCCTGTGTTCCCGAACGAGCACCTCGATTTGACGCACTGTTGCTTCCGAACGGAGCCGAGCCGATCCAGTCTCTCCGCGACTTGATGCCGAACGCGCGGCTGGGAACCGGAAGCCCTCGCAGACAGGCACAACTTCTGAACCTGCGACCTGATTTGCAGTTGCTGGAGATTCGCGGCAACGTTGATACGCGAATTCGCAAGCTCGATGAAGGACAATACGATGGAATCATTCTCGCGGAGGCCGGCCTGCGGCGACTCGGGCTGGAAGCTCGCATTTCCATTTTACTGCAACCGCCCGAATTGTTCCCCGCAGTCAGTCAGGGAGCGTTGGGCATTGAATGTCGAGACGATGACGAAGAGACAATGCATCTGCTGAGTACCATCACCTGCGCGACCACTCATGCGGAAGCACTTGCCGAGCGATCTCTGTTACGAACTCTGCGAGCCGGCTGTCATGCACCGCTGGGCGTCTGGTGCCAGATTGAGAACGAAACGTTGCGTCTTACCGGCGTCCTGCTAAGCCTGGACGGCGTGACGCGTATCGAAGAATCAGCCGAGGGAGCCTTAAGTTCACCGGAAGCGGTCGGGGCATTGGTGGCCAGCCAGCTATTGGCGTCGGGAGCAGAGTCGATTTTGAATCACGAGGAGCCAAAGTAGCTTGGGTTTTGGGATGTCTCAACGGCTCAGAAGGAATGACTTAACGGCATAGTCCTGAGCCGAACGACCATCATGGCCCCATCGACGAATTGCCGACATTAGATGATGAACTGTTGACTCCCCGCCAAAAGTGGCCCAGAATCAGCGTAGCCCCGTGTTTTCCCGCCCGATTTTTAGTCCGCAGCTTTCGAGGTAACTCAGCCATGGCCAATCCAGCCCGTCGGACGGTCTCCATGTGTCCCGGTCCTGTTTCGCGGAGAAGCGTTCTGGAAGCTGGATCGCTGGGCCTCGGGATGCTGGGTCTTAGCGACATCCTGCGACTCAAAGCTGCGGCGGCAGAAACATCGTCCCGCAAAACCGCAAAAGACGATACCTCGATCATTTTCATCTGGTTGCCAGGCGGGCCGCCACATATGGAAATGTACGACATGAAGCCGGATGCGCCGGAGGAGTATCGAGGACTCTTCAAACCGGTGCCGACGAACGTTAAAGGGATCGACGTCTGCGAACTGTTGCCGCTGCATACGAAGTGTGCTGATCGATACACGATCGTGCGTTCGGTCGCTCATGAGTTTGCCGACCATGGCGGCGGTCACAAAAGATTTCTCACCGGCCGCATGCCTGCTCGCCCCGACGGCTTCGTCAACGACGCGCCGGCTGTGGGTTCGATTGTGGCGAAGTGCCGCGAGCATTACGCCACAGGCATGCCGAACTATATCTCAGGAACAGAACCCGGACGAGCCGGGGTGGATGTTTACAGTTTCGGCGCGGCGTATCTTGGTCCTTCTTACACGCCGTTCAATGTTCCCGGAGATCCCAGCGAGGCCGGGTTCTCTGTTAAAAATCTTTCAGTCGATCAGTCGGCTTCAGAACGGCTTGATGACCGCACTTCGCTGCTGAAAGGTTTCGATCGACTGCGACGGAGTGTCGACGACAGCGGCGTTATGAACGCGATGGATCAGTTCAATCAGCAGGCTTTGACGATGCTGACCAGCGACAAGGCTCGTAATGCGTTCGATCTGTCAAAGGAGTCGGATGCTCTGCGAGATCGCTACGGTCGACATGCATGGGGCCAGCGGGCCTTGATGGCACGGCGCCTTGTCGAAGCGGGCTGCAGTTTCGTGACAATGGTGATGGAGAATCCGTATCAGTCGGGCGTCGAATGGCTGAAGGCCGGAACGTATAACTGGGATTCTCATGCGGTGAACTGTGATATCTTCGCAGATGCCAAGGTTCGCTTCCCGATTTATGACCAGGCCGTAACGGCGTTGGTGGAAGACATCTACAATCGAGGACTCGATCGCAAAGTCATGCTGGTCGTTACGGGCGAATTCGGACGTACTCCGCGTGTAAATTCTCAGACGGGAACTCAGACCGGCGTATCACAACCTGGCCGCGACCATTGGCCTCAGGCGATGTCCATGCTTCTGGCTGGTGGTGGGATGCGTACCGGGCAGGTTGTTGGTTCGACAAATGCCAAGGGCGAGGAACCCAAAGAGCGACCTTTGACTCCGAACGATCTCTGGGCCACGGTCTATCGACATCTTGGCATCGACTGGACGCAGTCATTTCTCGACCACAGCGGCCGCCCCATGCCGATCCTGCCGTTCGGCGATCCGATTTCTGAACTGCTGCCGGTTTCGTAGCCAGCGATTCAGTTCGTAATCGTGTCGACGAGCAGTTACGGCAGCGCACTAACTTAAGGTCCAGCCGACCTTTTGGTGTGCCTGCGTTCGCTGGGGCGAACTTGTCACACCCTACAAAACTGCCAGTTTCGTAGCCCGCGATTCAGTTCGGAATCGTGTCGATGAGCAGTTACGGCAGCGCACTAATTTAAGGTCCAGCCGACCTTTTGGTGTGCCTGCGTTCGCTAGGGCGAACTTGTCACACCCTACAAAACTGCCGGTTTCGTAGCCAGCGATTCAGTTCCCGATCGCACTGGCGAACAGTCAAGTTCTCTTGATACTCGATGCTTGCTGCGTGAATATCCCGCAGTAATGCTGCAGTTCAAACGTTCTCCACAGATCCTGATCGAGCAGACTTCATCAGAGCGTCACAGACTCGTTGCGTGTTCAATGACAGAATGAGCCATGGATGCTCGATCTTTCGTTCGCGAACAAGGTCGCAGAATGCTTCCACGAGACAGCGTTCGATGGGTGGGTGCTCATAGACCTGCTGATGAGAAACACCGTTGGCGTCATGAATCCAGAAGCGAGGCTTTTCGGGATTCCAAGGGCGAGTAAAGTCGTCACACACCAGAGCGGCCTCAGACCCTGCGATCTCGATCCAGCGTCGCC